>JBDTAI010000179.1:0-3639 GCA_039924685.1 Ktedonobacterales bacterium | reverse complement strand
CACCTGATGTGGACGACGCCCGACGAGCCATCCGGCCCACCACTTGAGGACGTGCCGACCAGCGTATCCTTCGCCTTCGGGTTGCTCAATCCGGCAAGTGATCATGCAGTCGCGCGCATCAGCCCCTTCTGGGGTGATGTCTGGCTGCGCAACACTGGTCACTGGCTGCTGGCCGCCGGACAATACTCCTACACGCCCGATCATCGTCCGCTGCTCGGCGCAACGCCAATTGACGGCCTCTACGTCAACTGTGGCTACAGCGGACATGGCATCATGGGCAGCGCCGGTGGCAGCCGCTTGACAGTAGATGTCATCACTGGCGCCCTGGCCAGCGCAGCCAACCCCTTCCGGCCAGATCGCCACTTCATCACCCGCGAACTCGATGTGCTCTAGGCGAACTATCGCTGGGGCCATTCGTCAGCGTTGGCGAGACCAGCGACCCAGATAACATCCTGTAAGCCGTCTCCTGTATACTACTGATCATCACACCATCTGCTGTCGGGCGCCGGGCGCGATTGAAGCTCCAACGATACGCCGAAAGGATGGCGCCGAAAGGATCGAGAACACATGACGCATACCGAATTGACGGTCTATGGGGCCGCGTGGTGCACCGATTGCCGCCGCGCCAAGAAGTTCCTCGGCGAGCAGCGTGTGCATTATCGCTGGGTGGACATCGAGCAGGACCCGACGGGGCAGGAGTTCGTCGAGCGCATCAACGATGGCAAGCGCATCATCCCGACGATCATTTTCGATGATGGCAGTCATCTGGTTGAGCCGAGCAACGCCGAACTGGCCGCCAAGTTGGGCCTGCAAACACGCGCCAGCATGAGTTACTACGACCTGATCATTGTCGGCGGAGGACCAGCAGGGCTGACCACTGCGCTCTATGCTGCCCGTGAGGGTCTGGAGACGCTGGTGATCGAGCAGAGCGGGCTTGGCGGTCAGGCGGGCGTCACCGAGCGGCTCGACAACTTCCCAGGCTTCCCGGATGGTGTGGGCGGCGGCGAGTTTGGCGACCGGTTAGCGCAACAGGCGCGGCGCTTTGGGGTCGAGTTGTTGCAGGCGCAGGCAGTCACTGGGCTGCGCGAAGAGGGCGAGTCGCGCTATATCACCACGGCGGATGGCGCGGACTATGGCGCGCGGGCTGTGCTGATCGCCACCGGCTCACGCTACCTCCGTCTGGGTGTTGAAGGCGAGGCTGACCTGATCGGCGCGGGCGTTCACTACTGCGCCACCTGCGACGGCCCTTTCTATAAAGGACAGCCGGTGGCCGTGATTGGTGGGGGCAATAGCGCCGCCGAGGAGGGCATCTTTCTCACCCGCTTTGCCAGCGAGGTGACGATGCTGGTGCGCGGCGCGGCGTTGACGGCCAGCAAGCTCGTGATTGACAAGGTGAACGAGAACACGAAAATGACAGTTCGCTACAACACCGAGGTGGTGGCGCTCCGCGGCGACGGACACCTGAGCGGCGTGACGATCCGTGATCGGGCGACCGGCGCAACAGAGGAGATACATCCGGCAGGCGTCTTTGTGTTCATCGGCCTTTCGCCCAACACGACCTGGCTGCCCGTGGAGGTGCGACGCAACGCTGCGGGCTTTGTCGTCACCAGCCCAACACTGGAGACCAGCATGCCGGGCGTCTTTGCAGCGGGCGATGTGCGCGAAGGCAGCACCAAACAGGCTGCCAGCGCTGCAGGGGAAGGAGCCACTGCCGCGCTCGCCATCCGCGAATATCTCAAGCAGATGTAGCGCTGCCCATCAGTGGGCGAGGTCTTTGCGGCGCTGGAAGTAGGCGGTGAGCGCGAAGAAGATGATTGCCAGCGCCACCAGCGCCAGCCAGAAGCCGATCAGATGCAGGCGGTCGGCGCGGAAGAAAGGACTGTCGCCGTGATCGGTGAACTGATCGCGCAGGCGGTCTATGCTGCCCATCGCCTGCATGCCCCAGCGCGCCGGAATGATGTAGCTGACATACTCGCCTGCGCCTTTGAGCGTGAAGATCACGTTGGCGAAGATGATCTGCGGAATCAGCAGGATGGGGACGAAGCTGATGGCGCGGTCGGTGTTGGGGGCCAGCGCTGAGACCAGCAATCCCATCATCAGCCCCACCACCGAGAGCAGCAGCAACGACAGATAGAACTCGACGAACGCGCCCTGGATATGCGGCCAGAGCAGCCCGTTATTGGGATAGCCCGACTTGTGACCGACAATCGCCAGCAGGATCGCATCCTGAATGGCGCTCAACAGCGTCAGCACAACAATCTTGGAGAAGACATAGGGCAGGATGCCCAGGTGGATCGTGCGCTCGCGGCGATAAACTGGCGCCTCCTTGACGATCTCGCGCGCCGCGTTGATTGTGCCGAACCAGACGGCGGAGCAGACCATGATGAACAAGGTCCGTTGCGCATACATGTCTACCGGGTAGGGTGTGACAGAGCCGGTAGCAACGATATGGATGTCGTTGCCCCGCGAGAGCAGTGTGATCAAGATAGCGATGATCGGCGCCTGCGCCAGCAGGATCAGCAGGTTGGCGGGGTCGTGCGCCATCAACTCGATGTAGCGCAGCGTCAGCAGGCGGAACTGCCGCCATGCGCTGCTGAGATGTGTGCGCTGGCGGGCGGCGCGCATCTGCCAGGAAGCGTCTGGCGTGCTATAGGGACCGCTGATCGGCTCCGTCGCTGGCGATGCTGGCGAAGCTGGCGATGATCTATCCACCGTCGCAGACGTGGCCCCACGCGTCGCAGCCGTCTGGGCCTGCGCGGCGCGTTCTTCGTGCAGCGCGATGGCGGTGGCCTGTCCGCGATTTTTCGCCTGCAAACGGGGCCGCACGACATATTTCATGTAATCGGGCGACTGGCGAAAGGCTGCCACCCAGCGTTCAGGCGCGGCGGCCAGCGTCGTATAGATCTCGGCGTAGTCGTCAAGCTGGAAGTGGCGTCGCAGTTCATCGGGCGGCCCGTAGTAGGCCAGTCGCCCACCAGGCGCCAGAAAGCAGACGAAATCGCAAACACCCAAATGGCTGGTAGTGTGTGTGGTAAGTACCACGCTATGCCCCCGGTCGGCAAGCCGCCGCAACAGGTCCATGATCTTGCGGTCAAGTCCGGCGTCAAGTCCGGAGGTCGGCTCATCCAGGAAAAATACAGCGGGCCGCGCCAGCAACTCCACGCCGATGTTCACACGCTTGCGCTCACCGCCGCTCAATTGTGCGATGCGCTGTTTACGACGGCCCACCAGATCGATATCTTGCAGTGTCTCGGCGACCCGCTCTTTGATCTGGCGGTGGCTCATATCGCGTGGCAGGCGCAGGCGGGCGGCGTAAAACAGCGCGCGCTCGACACTCAGATTCTTGTGGATGATGTCGTCCTGGGGGACGTAGCCCAGCGAGGCGCTATACGCCGCGAGATGTGCATAGAGGTCCTCGCCATTGTAGAGTACATTGCCGCTGTGCACGGGATCGTGACCGCTGAGGGCATGCAGCAGCGTCGTCTTGCCCACGCCCGATGCGCCGATCAGCGCCACCATTGAGCCGGGTGGAATGCTGAGAGAGATGTCTTCGAGCAAAGTCTTGGCCGCATGGCGGAAGGCGCCCGCGCGAACCTCTTTGCGCAGGTCTACCGCGTCAATCTGGATGTCGCGTGATTC
>JBDTAI010000178.1:0-7288 GCA_039924685.1 Ktedonobacterales bacterium | reverse complement strand
TCGGTTTCGGCGCGGCGTTCTTCATCAACGTCTACAATGGGCCATCCAGCGCGGCTCTGCAAGACGTGCTGCCGCCACGAGATCGTGCTGCTGGCGGCGGCCTCGAACTGACCCTGGCGCACCTGCTGGGTGACATCTGGGCGGCTTCGGCGGTGGGCGTGCTGGGTGTGGCGCTCGGCCTGGCGCTGGGCGGCGAACAGATCGGGCTGGCGCTGCTACTCACCAGCCCCATCGCGCTCACACTCGCCGGGATCGTCGGCATCTGGGGTAGCCGCTTCTACGCCGCCGATGTGGCCGCGCTCGGCACACCCGAAGAAGTCGTCACGGGTGAGCGTGTGCAGTAGCGTCACAGCGACGTCAGTGAATCGTTAGCAGCGCGAAGAACGGAGCAAGCACTATGCAACAAGTAGTTGACAAGCTAGCCTGGCTCTACATCAGGGAACGGAAAATCCTGAGTACGCGCTCCCGGGGCAAAGATACCTACTACATCCCCGGCGGGAAACGTGAGCGTGGAGAGACCGATCACGATGCGCTCATTCGGGAGATCAAGGAGGAGTTGACCATTGATCTCCTTCCCGATACCATCACATATTTCGGCGCGTTCTCGGCGCAGGCGCATGACAAGGCGGCGGGCATCCAGGTGAAAATGACCTGCTACACAGCAGACTATGTCGGCGTCATCGCGCCCTCCTCTGAAATCGAGGAAGTTGCCTGGCTTGAGCATACAGATCGGATGCGAAGCTCACCTGTCGATCAGATAATCTTTGACTGGCTGAAAAACCAGCAGATGATTGACTAGCAGCCATCCGGAACACCCGTTGGTTCGGGATGAGAACAGTATTGCCATGTATCATGCTGCAAAAACGTGTGGTGTAACTTCCACTCGCCAGCCCGCGCAGGCAAGCTCTCGTGTCCCGATAGGGACTTCAGGCGCCGCTTCAGCCGCTGGCCGATGCATGGGGAGAATGAGACTATGGTTCTCGCATCTACGCTTGCGTCGCAGTCAGCGCCACCAACACTGGCCGTCAACAGCTTCTGGCTGGCGTCAATTGTGGTGGCGACGCTGTTCGCCATCCTCTATCCGCTGGCGCTGGCGATCTTTGTTCACCGGCGGCTGCATGTCGGCTGGCGCTACTTTGGCTTCGGCGCGCTGGTCTTCTTCGTCTTCCAGTTGATCACCCGCGTGCCGCTGGTAACGGTATTGGGCCTTGTGCTGGCGCCACAACTCAAAGCATCGTTGCCGTTCACCTACACCTGGCTGGTGATCCTGGTGATCACGGCGGGCCTCTTCGAGGAGGTCGGGCGCTACGTCGGCTACCGCTGGCTGATGCGCCGTGAGGAGAAGACCTGGCGCAAGGCGATCATGTATGGTGTGGGGCATGGTGGTCTGGAATCCATGCTGCTGGTCGGCGGCTCGCTGCTGCTGACGCTGGTGAATGTGCTGACGATCTCCTCCATCGGGCTGAACGGCCTGCCCAGCGCTCAACGGGCCACGGTGGCGCAGCAGTTCGCCACAATCAACGCCCAGCCGGGCTGGCTGCCGCTGCTTGGCTCCTGGGAGCGGCTCTGGACGATCCCCATCCATATTGCGCTCTCGGTGATCGTCTTGCAGGTTTTCCGACGGAAGAATCTGGGCTGGCTCTGGTTGGCGATTGTGGCGCATGCGCTGGTAGATGGTGTTGCCGTGTTCATTCCACAAGTGCTGGGATCAAGTGTCGGCGTGGATGTGCTTGTCGAGGGGATCGTGGCGGTCTTTGGCCTCATCGCACTCTGGATCATCTGGGCGCTACGCGACCGCCCGCAGGATGACGCCGTGGGTGCAGCGCTGCAACCGCCAGATCGCTCACTCTCGACGCAAGCTGCCATAGGGTGATGAGAGGCATGGCAATGGTGGCGCATCGCCCGAACGGGGCAGTGTTTTGACAGGCGCGGCGGCGGCATGCTACACTGCGGGCGCTCGTGGCCTCGACAGTGTTGGTGGGCTGCTATCCGCCGTGAAGGGCCGGAGCACGCTACGCTTGTGGACTGAAGTCCGCGCGCTTTAGCGCCTGTCCACGCACTTTCTGGCTCACGTCTTTGAAGCGGCAAACATAAAGGATGCGCCATGACTGCGATCTGCATCGCCAACAATAAGGGCGGCGTCGGCAAGACTACCACCGCCGTCAATCTCGCCGCCGGGCTTGCCCGCCTCAACTACCGCGTGTTGGTGGTGGATGTGGATGGGCAGGCCAACGCCACCTATGCGCTCACCGGGCGCGTGCATCCTGTGCCGTCGCTCTACGATGTGCTGGTGGGGACACGCAAGCTCGAAACGATCCTCTGGCAAACCAATGAGGAGAACGTCTGGCTGATTCCGGCGGATGGGCGGCTGCAAAACGCGGATGTGGAACTGGCCGCCAAGCCGGGGCGCGAGTGGCGGCTGGCGCGGGCGCTACAAGGGCAGGAGTTCCACTACATCATCATTGACACACCGCCCTCGCTTGGTGTGCTGACGCAGAACGCGCTTGCCGCCGCACAGCGTGTGCTGATCCCTGTCGCGCTCACCGAGTTCAGCCTGATCGGCATGGACAAGCTGGACTCCACCATCGAAGACCTGCGTGATCAACTCGACCTGCCCGATCTCGACATTGCAGGCGTGGTCGCCACCTTCTATGAAGACACCACCACGGCGCGCGAAACGCTGGGCATCATGGAGAAGAAGTTCGAGGGGCGGCTGCTGGAGACACGCATCCCCAAAAACCTCGATCTCGAAAAGGCGCACCGCGAAAACGAAAGCGTGTTGAGTTTCGCGCCCAACAGCACCGGCGGACTGGCCTATATGCAGCTTGCACGGGAGGTGAAGCGTCTTGTCCCAGCGCACTCGAAGCCGTACAGCCGACGTAGCGGCGAACGCGCCTGAACTGACATCCTCAACACGCACTCGCAAGGGCAAGCGCGTGGCGCCCGAAGCCACACCTGTGACGGTTACGCCGTCGGAGATGCCGTTGTCTGCTCCAATGCTGGCGCCCGATGCGCTCGCTCGCGCCCTGCGCGCCGTCGCCGCCGAACTCGAACGCGATCCGGAGCTGGCGCAGCGCGTGACCGACGCCATCACAGCAACACCGACTGCGTCTGCTCTTTCGATGGCGACGGCGGAACATGAAACTGCCGACGACGGCGCCTCACATACCGCAACAGGTAATACCGGCAAGACGCGCGCGTTCCGTCCACGACTGGTGACCGGCGCGCCACCGGAGCTTGGGCCAGGGATACCCGATCCTTTCGCGCTGCGCAAGCGGTTGGGCGAGGCAGGGCTACGCGCCGCGCTGGCGGAGTTGCGGCTTGGCTCGCTACGCGCCATCGTGCGTGAGCATCGCCTCGATCCCGGTGGCAAGGTTGTCAAGCTCAACGATCCTGAGAAGCTGCGCGTCCTGATCCTCGCCGCCACTAACTGACCGTACATCCCCGCGATAACCTTCTTCACTACCGCGACGCATATTCAGGTATTCATGGCCGCATACGCCTCCTTCGTGCGGCCCTTTTCTCTCTCGTCTGCCCCGATCACCTTCAGCGTTTCACAGCATCGAAGCCAGCATTCCCACCAGTCTCCGCATGAGGATTTTCACATATCAATTCAACGGATTTCCCATTGTGCAGGCGTACCCTATCTGTAGCCGCTGTGGAAAGATGCTTCAGGGGTTCGGTGAAGCGCAAGGGAGCGCGATGCAACCGACACAGCGTTGACGATAGATAGGCCGCAACCAAGCGGGCAAGCAACATGTGAACAAGCAAAGAGGAACCACGATGAACGAACAGCCGCAGCGATATGCGTCATATCACTACCCACCCAGGTATTCACCGGCCGGGTATCAGCCCGAGCCACACCCGGCGCCATCCGCTGTGTTGACCGCCGACCCGCGCCTTCAGGCGCCGCGGGCGCAAGCAGCACAACTGGCGCAACAGGTTCGCCAGCTACAGCGGCCTGTCGCGCCGCGTCCACTGGCGATAGGGGGCAGCAAAGCGGGCGTCGGCAACGCAGGCGGCAAGGCGGTTAAGCGACTCTCGAAGGCGCAGGCGCTGGCGATGGCTGGTCGCCTCAAACGATGGATTGTGGTCGGATCGCTAATCGTCTTGAGTGGCATGATCGGACTGGTGATCACCCATCCCGTCGTTTCCGCCACCAGCACCTCAACGTCCACCACTCCCACCACTTCGGGCAGTTCATCAACCACCACGTCGGGCGGCTCATCGTCAACTTCGAGTTCGTCGAGTTCGTCCAGCGGTGGCTACGTCAACTCGTCGGGCAGCCTCGGGTCGGGCAGTTCCAGCAGTTCGCCCAGCACAGCGACGGGCGTTTCCTGATGGCTTGGCGCCGTGCGCCAGGCACAATGGCGTTCGACAACTCAAACGGGTATTCATCATGGCTACTGCCCGGAGTACCCATGGTCTTCAGGTCGCGAACCAACGAGTGCATCCAGTATCTGATCCCTATGGCTATCTGATCCCTATGGCAATGAACCGTATGCCCGCGATCCAGGCAAACGATAGCAAACTACGAAAGAACAACAAAAGGAGGTCGCCGGATGACGCTCTGGGAGACCGTGACCTGGGATATTGCCCGCGCTGGTGGCTTCACCGCCTACGGGCTGCTCGCCGCCGCCGTGATCGTCGGGCTGGCGCTCTCGATGCAGTGGCAGACGCCACGCTGGCCGCGCCTGGTCAACAGCGAACTACACAACTTCCTGACACTGCTGGCGCTGATCTTCACCGCGCTGCATGTGCTGGCCGTCTGGCTTGATCCCTTCACCCACTTTACCTGGTTGGAGATGCTGATCCCCTTCACCAGCTATTATCGCCCGACCTGGATGGCGCTGGGCATCGTCGCGTTCTACCTGGGGATCGCCATCGGCATCAGCACATGGGTGCGTCCAGCGATTGGCTACGCGCTGTGGCGCAAGCTGCACGTTCTCACGCTCGCCATCTTCGCGCTCACAACTGTGCATGGAATGGCGACCGGCAGCGACACACAGACCTGGTGGGCGCTGGCGATCTATATCGTGAGCGCGCTGGCGGTAACGGCGCTGCTCTGCGTGCGACTGCTCAAGACGGGCAAGGCGCATGCGCGCGGACATCCCAAACTGGCGGCAGCGACGGCGCTGGTCGTGTTGATTGGCGTCGTCTGGGCGCTGATGGGACCGCTGCAAAGCGGCTGGAGTTCCCGCGCCGGAACGCATAGCGCCGGAACGCATAGCGCCGCATCGAGCGCGATCACGGCCGCCACTGTCGGCGCATCGTATACACCACCGACCCGAGCGCAGAAGTCAAGCGCAATAATTCTGGTCGGCTAGCTGGCGGGCGTCCGATGGACGCCTGAGTTGGAACGGAAGGGGTATGTTGGTATGGAACCTGGCCACTTTGAGCCCTATGCGGGGCATCCTTGGTCGCCGTTTGATCACTTGCTGGTGTCGGGCCTCTCGACGCTGTTCTGGCTGGGCGCATTCGCTCTGCTGGCGTGGGCCTTGTGGCGCTATTGGCAGCGTCGTAATCGTCCGATGACACTGGCGGCAGCCGAGGACGGGCTGCCCGCCATCGAGTTGCTGCGTCGTCGCTATGTGCTTGGTGAGATTGACGATGTCACCTTCGAGCAGATGGTGGAGCATGTGCTGGCCTCGGAGCTCTCGGAGAAGTCCACGCTCAACCGCCGCATGCTCTACGAGTAAGGAATAGTCCCTTCTTATCCTCTTGCACACAACACCATCACGAACCATCATCGTACACGCCACCCGTACAGTCGGGTGGCGTTTTTCTTGTCAGTCGCCACGTTTGCAGGCAATTGAGAGGCTTTGTGACGCGTTGTGACGCGCATGAGATATCACAGCAACCGCGCGTGAGACTCCTGTGATGCGCCACGAGCATACTCTCCTGCAAGACCTGTCCACACATTGGCAAGCGTCAGCCATGCCACTGTTGAGCGCCACGTCTCGATTTAGCACACGTTAGCCAACAAGCTCGCTTCAAAGAGGGAGGAGTTATGGCGTACCAGTTTATTCTCAACGAGATCGCCTGTATTAATTGCGGCATCTGTATGGACCTCTGCCCAGTGCGCTGCCTTGATATGACGCGTTCAAGCGAGGCAGGTGAACTGGGCAGGGCAGATCAACGCCGTTCACCGATACCGGTGGATAGGGGGAACGCCCCTGGATGATGCTGTCGCCGGTGCAGGCGGGAACGTGCATTGGCTGCAACGTCTGCGCCCAGGAATGCCCCACCAATGCGATTACCATCGAAGGCGGTACACCCGTCACCGCTATTCCGTATGCCCGGCGTGGGCCGATGGCTTCACCTCCACAGACCAATGCGGGATGGCATACCCTCAACGAATACACCCGCGCTGTGCCGGATGAGCCGGGTGAAGCTCCCTGGGGCGCTGACCATACGAGGCAGATCGCCGGACGTGAGGCCACCTGGCAAACCTGGCGTAGTTGGCTCGGTGAGCGCAAGGATCATTTGCGCGCCCCCTGCCAGGCAGCATGTCCCGTTGGAACCAACGCAGGTCTCTATGTTAGCCCGGTTGCCGAGGGGTGCTATGATGAGGCGCTGCGTGTCGCCGCCGAACCCAATCCGTTCCCCTCAATCTGTGGGCGTGTCTGCACCGCGCCCTGTGAAGATGTCTGTCAGCGCGGCGAGTTCGATGCGCCTATCGCGATTCGCGATCTCAAACGCTTTGCGACCGATCATGGCTCACCATGGAAGCGCCCAGTGACGCCACCGACGCATCGCTATGCCCAGTCCGTTGGTATCGTTGGCGCAGACCCAACTGGATTGAGTGCGGCGTTCTATCTGGCGCGGCGTGGCTATCCTGTCACTGTCTATGACGCGCTTCCCGTCGCGGGCGGCATGATGGCGATTGGCATTCCTGAATACCGCCTGCCGCGAACTGAACTCAACCGTGATATTGACGCCATGCGTGACCTCGGCGTGACTTTCCGTTTCAACATGCCCATCGGCGATGATCTCAGTCTGGACGATCTTCAGCGCCAGCACGATGCCGTGCTACTGGCGGTTGGCGCACAGCACAGCCAGCGGCTGGGGATCGCTGGCGAAACCCTTGAAGGCGTAATTCCGGCGACCACCTTCCTCAAGCAGTACAACCTCGATCCTGATACCAAGCTGCAAGGCGCAGTGGCCGTCATCGGCGGTGGCAGCACGGCAATGGATGCGGCGCGGTCTGCGTGGCGGGCGGGCGCCAGTTCTGTGTGAATCATCTATCGCCGCACAGAAGCCGAAATGTTAGCGCAAGTTGAAGAGG
>JBDTAI010000177.1:0-2571 GCA_039924685.1 Ktedonobacterales bacterium | reverse complement strand
CCCAACGGCCTGCGCTGCTCCGCCGCCAATGCGTATATTGATCTGAGCGGCCCTGGCGCCTATATTGGCGTGGTGGGGCTTGACAATGGGGACGGCGCGCGGGGTGGACCGCACAGCTTCGAGCGGGCGCAGGTGTGGGCGCCGCCCGCCGAGATGGCGACAGTCGCGGCGCGGCAGGCGCTCAAGCAGACCATCGCACAGAAGTCGAACAACTGCCATCCTGACGCCAGCACACCCACCTATGACGCGCTCAACCAGTCGCTCACGATGCTGACTGGCGCTACCCACAATGGCCAACTCAGCGGCTCGGTGATCCTGCTGACCGACGGCCAGCCCGATCCCGATACCAGCGCGCAGGTCAGCGCCATCACCAGCGACCTCACGCCGCAGTTCCAGCGCCACAGCTGGCCGGTGGATAGCATCGCGCTCGGCAGTGATACAGGCTTCCGCAGTGTTCTCAGCGATCTCTCCAACGCCACGTCCGGCACGTTCTATGATGACGCGCATGGCATCGTGCCGGGAACCTCGCCGCTGAATATTGCACCCTTCTTTGTTGACATCTTTGCGCGACGCAATGGGCGTGTAGTTGGCCCGGCCATCCCGCCGACGCAACTCAGCGGCGGGACCACTTCGCGCAACTTCCAGCTTGGCGACTACGCCGATCATCTGGATGTGATCGCCGTCAAGGATCAGCCGAATACCAGCGTCACACTGATCGCGCCCAACAGGCAGGCGGTCACTGCGTCGGTTGCGGGCGCATTCGTCGCCAACGATCCGCACTATGCGATCTTCTCGATTGATGGTCCGCAGGCGGGAACCTGGCAGGTGAACGTCGCCGGCTCCGGCTCGTTCCTGGTGGATAACCTGATCGTTTCGTCGCTGCATGTGGCGATCACTGCGCCTGCCGCCAGCCAGGCATCGCTGCCGCTGGGACAGCCCTTCACCATCGCCGCCGCGCTCACCTATCAGGGCGCAACGGTCAGCGGTGGGCGTTTCACCGTCACAGGTAGGATTACCTATGCGGGCGGCTCAATCAGCTACTCACAGCAACTCGACCTCACCGACACCAGCAGCCCAGGAGCCTATCAGGCAGCGGTGACGATTCCCGCCAGCGCGCCTGCCGGAGCCTACGACATCACCATCGGCGCCAGTCAAGTGAGCAACACGGTGATCGCCAGCGCCGACCGCAGCGTGCGGCTCGAACTCTTTCCTGTCCCCTATCTGCTGATGCCTGGCACGACCAAAACTGCCAGTGGTCCGGTGACGGCAACCATCGTGCGCTGGGACCCGGTATTGCAGGTGATCTATGGCTTGCCGGTGGTTTCCTGGATCGGTGGGTGGCCGCTTGGGGGACATCCCGCTCAGTTGCAAGCCGACCTGAGTGGGCAGGTATCGCTTGCGGGACAGCCCTATAGCAGCGCCGCCGTGATGGGTACGGCGACCCGCGACGGCTCGAACGCCAGCGTCCCAATCACAGTGGTGAACGATGGCAGTGGGCGTTTCCATGTGCTCTTCGCCGCGCCGCAGGATGGCGACTATACGATCCGCTTCCAGACCACTGGATCGTTCAAGGATAGCCACGGCGATTTCGGCGTCACCACCCGCGCCGCGCATCTGGGCGTCGTCGGTGCGACACCATTGCAAGAGGGCATCGCCTGGCTGATCACGCTGCTTTATCTGGCCCTGATCGCCCTGATCGCGCTGTTGATCCGCTTCTCGCTGCTGCCCGCGCCGGGTGGTCAGTTGCAGGCGACGACGGCTGCCAACCCAACCGCGATGACACGCCGCATCAAGACCAGCCGCAGCCTTGTGCTGATGCTGCGCCAGCGCAACCTGCTGCCCTCCAAGAACGCCTTTGGTCGCCCCGGCGCCGCATTGCTCTTCACCCGCAGCGGAGTCGTAGAGGCGCGCGGGCAGGGCGCAGGCGCGGATCGCTGGTTCGATGAGAGTGGACGACCCCTCAGTGATCATTTCCACATCGTCAAGGGGCTGACGTATAGCCCCGGTGGACGCCCCCAGGACGATCCACGCGCTGAGACGTATACTTTCCAGGGCGGCAGGGCTGGTGGCCGTTCCGGCGGCAATGGGCGCACGACGGCGCGAGGTGGCGGCTGGGAGAATACGCCTGCCCGCTCGTCGGCTCGATTGGCGGCGCGTTCCAGCCGGTCGGCGGGTAGTTCCGCTGGTCGCGGCAGCAGCAAAGGGCGTGGCTCGTCACGCTCCGGTGGCTACGACAACGTGATCTAGTGTTCATTGCCACCGTAGCCGCCATGCGGGTATACTGTCTGCATTGTGAAACTGTCTACTGGCTATTTGAAAAGGGGTAGACCAACATGGCGGAGTTGTTCAGATCTAAGATGGGTAGCGGGCCACTGGTCGTGACAGACGAGGGCATTTATGTGAAAATGCCCAGGTTGGCAGCGTCACGGGAACGGAGACGAGAAGTGTCCTGAAGGCCGATGTAGCGGGCGCGGATGTGCAAGTGCAGTCGCCTCCCCTGTTTGGCAAGGGCGGCGCGATGCGCTTCACCCTGCGTCTGCGTGATGGCTCCCATATCCAGATCAACGCTGT
>JBDTAI010000176.1:0-4211 GCA_039924685.1 Ktedonobacterales bacterium | reverse complement strand
TAAGCATAACAAATTGGCAGTAAACAGAGAGGGTAGAACACCGCATGGCAGTGCAGTTCGGCATGTTTGTGCCGCAGGGCTGGCGCATGGACCTTGTGGAGATCATGGATCCCGTCGAGAAGTATGAGGCGATGACCCGCGTGGCGAAGGCCGCCGATGCCACACCAGTCTTTGACTCGATCTGGGTCTTCGACCACTTCCACACCATTCCCACGCCGGAACTCGAGACCGTCTTCGAGGCGTGGACCATCACAGCGGCGCTGGCCCGCGACACCCAGCGTGTCAACGTCGGCCAGATGGTGACGTGTATGGGCTATCGCAATCCCGCCCTGCTCGCCAAGATCGCCTCGACGGTGGATGTGTTGAGTCACGGGCGACTCTATTGTGGCATCGGCGCGGGCTGGTATGAGGATGAGTGGCGAGCCTATGGCTACGGCTTCCCCGCTACCCGCGACAGGATGCGTGCCTTCCGTGAGGCGACCGAGATTCTGGTCAAGATGTGGACCGAGGACTACCCGGAGTTCAAGGGCGAATACCACACGATTGACAAGCCAATCAATGAGCCGAAGGGCGTGCGCAAGCCGCACCCGTCCCTATGGATCGGTGGTAGTGGCGAGCAGGTAACGCTGAAGCTGGTGGCGAAGTATGGCAACGCCTGCAACGTTGGCGGCGAGCCCGACACGCTGCGCCACAAGTTCGGCATCCTGCGCCAGCACTGCGAGAACGTGGGACGCACCTACGACGAGATCATCAGGTCCTCGAACGTCAACATCTATCCCATCGAGGCGGGCGCTGACCCCGAAAAGGCGACCGAAGCGGCTCGCGCGCCCTACAAGATGAGCTACGAAGAGTTCTCGAAGCAGGCGATTGTTGGCACGCCCGATCAACTGATGGCCAAACTGCAACCGAGGATTGATGCAGGTGTGACCTACCTGATCGTCTCGTTCCCGCGCATTGCCTACGATCATACGCCGATGCAGATCTTCGCCGAGCAGATTGCGCCGCGCCTGGGCTAACCCATCAGGCGTGCACTTGGTGGATAACAGAAGCGTCACCCATCGCCGCTGGCGTGTGCGGGTGGCGCTTTTGCTTGATATACAGTGGAAACTACTGCTGTGTAGTCCGCATATCCTTCTGCCTGTGGGTGATGGTCAGGTAGCCGACACCAACGATGATTAGGATGGTCAGGACCAGGACAACCTTTTCATCACCCAGCCCCAAACCGCCCAGAATCGGCTTGCCGAACCAGTCGGCAAACGATGCGCCGAGTGGCCGCGTCAGGATGTAGGCGAACCAGAAGGTGGCGATCTCGTTCGCTTTCAGCAGGCGATAGGCCAGCGCTGGTATGGCAAACAGCACGGCGAACAGCACACCTGAAGCAAAGTACCCCAACCCCAGCGTTGCCGCTGTCAGGTCCCCGGCTGCCGTGCCGAGCGCAAAGGTTGCCATCACTGTCGCCCAGTAAAACACCTCACGCGGCCAGGTGTAGATGCTATGAATGGAGAGCGTCCCCTCGCTCACATACCAGGCGACGAAGACGGCGGCGAGGATGATTGAAAGGCTGACGGTGGAGACCAGATAGGAGATGCCGACCACCACATGCGCGACATCGGCGGCCATCGTGCCAAAGATGGCGACCATGACGACGGCCAGCCAGTAGACCCAGGGGATATAGCGCCGCACAGAAAACTGAATGGCCAGCGCGACAATTAGCCCAACGCAGCCTAGCGCGACCGCAACATACGGATTGATCTGATACACCAGATAGTCAGAGGTTGATTCGCCCATCGCCGTCGTCAGCAATTTCACGGTCCAGAACATCAGCGTGACTTCAGGAACCTTAATCAGCGAACGCGCTGTAAGCAACCGCGCCAACCAGGATTGAACGACCTGGGGCTGTTGGCGTTCTGGAAGGTTCTGGGAATAGTGGGGAGACTGCGGCTCTTGAGGATACGGCTGGTAGTGCGGATTTTGCGGATACTGTTGTTGCGATGGTGGAGTCCTCATAGGGCTTATGTCTCCTGATAGTAGGCGAGGTGTACTGGGCTGAATAGCGCATGGCGCATGGCGCATGGCGCCGTTGGCACTGCGATTATATCAGATTGCGTAGCATGCGAAAATCACCCGATTGTCCTCAGGTGAATTGCGAATGGCTGATCGGTTCTCTGCGCTTGACAAGCACCGTTGCGATACCGTATGCTGTTTGTGGACGCACTCTCACGCTGGTGATGCGCCCACAGCAATTGTCACCCCCTCACACACCGAGAGGATACCGCCTGTCATGTCACCGTTCGTCGTGCGCCTAAGCGATACTCTTGTCTGACCACGGGAGAGATCTGCCCATTTTCAGGCAAGCGCACGATGATAGCACGATGACATGATCCCGCAGTTCGCGGTCCTCACTCCCCACACAGCCAGCCACCGGAGGCTTCCTCCGGCCTGCCACTGTTCTGCCCATGTCATGCGCATCTTCCTCTATCTGTCGTGCGCCACCCTGAAACATCCGGGAAACACCCTGGGCAAACTGCGCCGCTCACAACCGCTCGTCGTTCGTTTCCGTTCATTATCGCCTGCTAGTGGCCTTGTATTGGCTTTGTGCTGGAAGAGGAAGTTACCCGCATGCTGGAATGTCAGCACGTTACCCTGAGTCGCGGCGGCAAAACGCTGCTCGCCGACGCCTCGTTTCTGATTGCGCGTGGCGAAAAGGTCGGCATTGTCGGCGTCAATGGCGCTGGCAAAACCACCTTGATGCAGGCGCTACGCGGCGCGCTCGACCCCGACGCGGGCCTGATCGTGCACCCCAAGCGTATTGGCTATCTGGGTCAGGAGCGGCTCGCCGACGCCCAACTCGCCGCCGGTCTGGATGGCGCGAACGATGGCGCATCCGCGACTGTGCGCGATGTGATGCTGGCGGGGCGCGATCTGGCCCGCCTCGCCGCCGAATTGCGCGCCATCGAGGCGCAACTGGCCCAGACGCCCACACCCGTCGCCACCGCCGCACACAACGGCGCTTCGAGTGGCAAACAGCAGAGGGGCAAGCAGAATCACCATCGGCCTGCCAACTCGCTCGACGCTCTGCTGGCGCGCTATGGCGACCTGGAGGAACGCTTTAGCCATTTGGGTGGCTATGCCGCCGAACACGAGATCGCCGAACTGCTCACCGGCCTCGCACTCGACGACGTGGAGCTTGATCGCCCAGTGGCGGCGCTCTCCGGCGGACAGAAGACGCGGTTGGCGCTGGCGCGCACGCTCTTCGCCACCCATGATCTGCTGCTGCTCGACGAGCCAACCAACCACCTCGACGGCGCGGCGATCCTCTGGCTGATGGACTATCTGGCGCGCTATGAGGGAGCCGTCGTGCTGATCTCGCACGATCTCGAACTGCTGGATCGCGCTATCACGCGCATCCTGCATCTGGACGCCACCACACGCACGCTCACCGCCTATAGCGGCAACTATACGTCGTATGTGCGCCAGCGCGATATGAACGAGCAGCGCGCCCTGGCCGAGACTGAACGCCAGCAGGAAACCATCACCCGCCTGCAAGAGCAGGCCGACTGGATGCGCGGCAAGACCGACAAGATGGCCCGCCGCGCCAAAGTGCTGGATCACCGCATCGAGCGCATACGCGAAGAGTTGCCGGATGTGGCGTCGTTGCCGCGGCGTGAGCGCGCAATGACCATGCGGCTGCCGATCCGCCGCCAGAGTGGGCGCATTGTCTTTACTGTGGATCGCCTGAGCAAGAGCTATGGCGGGCCGCTGGTGCTCAACGATCTCTCGTTCGAGGTCGAGCGCGGCAAGCGGCTGGTGGTGATCGGACGCAACGGCGCGGGCAAAACTACGCTGCTGCGGCTGCTGGCGGGCGTTCTTCCGCCGACACATGGGCGGATCACTGCTGGGCAGATGGTGGACCTGGGCTACTATGCGCAGGAGCATGAGTTGCTGCACCCACACCTCAACCTGCTCGAAGAGATGCGGCTGGCGTCGGACGAGGCGATAGAGGAGCAACTGCTCGAGCAGCCCGACCGCAAGATTCAGCCGCCGAGTGACGGCGAACTGCGAGCGCTGCTGGGGCGCTTTCTGCTCTCTGGCGATCAGGGGTTCCAGCGGGTGGCGTCGCTCTCTGGCGGCGAAAAGACCCGGCTGGCGCTGGCGCGGCTGATGCTTGGCGGCTACAATACGCTACTGCTCGACGAGCCGACCAACAACCT
>JBDTAI010000175.1:0-5585 GCA_039924685.1 Ktedonobacterales bacterium | reverse complement strand
CAGTGGCTGGCGCTGCTGGCGCTGCTGGCGACGGCGCTTGTGCTGGCGCAACTCACGGCGACAGCGCGCTGAAACACTCCGCGCTGAAACACTCCGCGCTGAAACACTCCGCGCTGAAACACTCTAGGCGCTGTCGCAGTTGATCGGCAGCGCCACCGATGAGGCCAACCTGCTCACCGCGCTTGCCGAACAGATGCTGGTTGTCTTTGCGCCGACTGGCGTCGCCGGCTGTGCGCTGCTGCTGCCCGACGAACACGGAACGCCTGCCATGCGGGCAATAGCTCCCGCCACGAAGGGCGCCACTGATACCTTGCGCCTCGAACACGCCACCACCGACCAGGCGCGCTGGACGGGCAATGCGCTGCGCGACGGGCTGACATATGGCGGCGTACTACCGGCGCCGACGGAGAACGCTGGTAGCCAAATACACTGGTGCTACTTTTCAAGAGCGTGCAGCGCCACTACACCTATATGCGCCACCACATCACCGAACTGCCTGTGCCCGATTCGACGACGATACGCCATGTGGCAATCGTGCCGCTTGCCCGCTTCGATGTGGTGGCGCAACGCAGCCTGAACTATGCCCTGTCACTTGGTATGGAGACGGTTGGCGTCCACATCATCACGGGTCAGGATGACGACGATCAGATACGCGGCGAATAGGCCGCGTGGTTTGGCGTCCAGCACCAGGAGCATGCAGGAGTCAGGTTTGGTGTCGGAGTCGGGGTGAATGCGGCGACCAGCACGAACGGCGCTGGTCGGACAGTTCTACAGCAGCGACCAGCGCCCAAGCTGGTGATTATCCGCTCGCCCTATCGCGCGCTGGTGGCGTCCAACGTCAGGTATGTGCGCCCGCAACAACGCATCCGCACCGATGCAACACGGTGATCACCGTGTTGCTGCCTGAGTATGTTCCGGCGCACTGGTGAGAGCGGCTGCTGCACAACGAGACGGCATTCCGCCTGAAACTGGCGCTTTATGTCCAGCGGTGGTCGTCATCACCAACATCCCCTACCTCCTCGGCGGTGATCCCGTCAGGCAGAGCGACGACGCGATGGCGGCTGTCGAACTACCCCAAACGACGCCGTAAATCACTTGCGATCAGTGTTGGCGCCATATCTGCTCTCATTCTTCATCGGCACGGTTTCGTCGCAGACGTGACACGCCGAAGCAACGATGAGGAGACGCAGAGATGAACACGACGACATCATTTACGCCGCTATTGATGACACCAGAGTGCGGCGCGCAAGGTTGCTCCGTCGAGGGCGACCAGTATTCGATGGTGCGTTGCCACGTTTGTTCCAGCTGGTTCTGCCCCGAGCACATCTCCGCCGATGAGCCGGTACAGGTTGTGCGGGCCACTACGCGACTGGCGGCAGGTCTCAGCTACTATTCCGGTATCTGCGCCAGTTGTCGCCAGCAGGAGCAGCCTGATAGCTGGCTAATATAGCGTCGCCTGCAGAAAAACAACGCAATGCGGACGCGAACCGTAAGATCTACGGACAAGGAAGGAGAAGCAATGCGTTTGATGTATCTGTTGCATGCGCTCTCGCCCTCATCGTCGCCAGTGACGCTGCCACTTGTCGCGCTGGCGCTGATTCTCGCGCTGGTCGCGCTCTTCGCCTGGCGGATTCTCAGGACGGTGGAGAAGCGTGCGGCGCCGACGCCCCAGCTAACACGGACCCAACGACTTGCCCGCCTGATCGCCGCACTTCAGCATGAGGCGCCCGTCCAAGCCGCCGCACACTCCAGCAGCCCCTACTCCATGCAGGTACGCACTCGCCTGCACGCTGCACTGCGTCGGCGGCGCCATGCCCGCACACGCGCCCGCTTGCATCTACGCTGGTATGCGCTCGTGGCGGCTCAGCGTCTGCGCCGCGATCTGCCCGCCGCGTGATGACTGTCACTGAGTTTCATCCTCTCCTTCGCCGTCAGAACATGCTCCGGTTCACAACGTGTCGCAGTTCATACATAGGTTCAGGCCCACGGGCTATAATCTACCTGACTCATCAAGGTGTGATTGTCAGCGACACTTGCTTCTAACTGGTGGTTGATAGCACGCTCGTTAGCGAATTGAGGAGAGAACGATGCCTGATCAGTTTAGCGCGACGCCCGAAGAGAGCGAGGTGCGCGCCCACTACAGCGCCTTCGACCTGCTCCCACGCATGGAGGCCGTGTTGCGCGCAAACGGCATCGAGCCTGCGACCGTGACGGTGGAGCAGCTTGCCCCACTTGACAACTTTCACCAGTTTGGCGCCGCTGGCACATTGGCGCTGGCGCGACTGGCAAACATTCAGGCGAGCGATCATACGCTGGACGTGGGAGGAGGGGTCGGTGGACCAGCGCGACTGCTCGCCACCCACCTGGGATGCCATGTGACAGTACTGGACCTCACGCCAGACTTCTGTGCGGCAGGTGCAAGGCTGACCGAATGGACACACCTGACTGATCGCGTCTCATTCGTCTGCGCCAGCGCGCTCCAGATGCCGTTTGCTGACGGCAACTTTGATGTCGCCCTGACCCAACATGCCACGATGAATATCGCCGATAAAGCGCGTCTCTACGCCGAAATTCACCGAGTACTGCGGCCTGGCGGCCGGTTCGCATTCTTCGACTGGCTGGCCGGCCCTCAGCAACCGATACACTTTCCTGTACCCTGGGCCAATGAGTCGACGTACAGCTTCGTGCTGCCACCCGACGAGATACGCACCCTGATCACAAATGCGGGCTTCTCCGAGCTGTTCTGGCGCATCGGCCAGGACTTGATGGACGCGCTGGCGCTGGGAAGTCAGCCAGTGCATGGGGCAGCGCCGTCTGGTGTCGCCGCTCTCAACCCAGCGATCTTTATGGGCGCCAATGCGCGTGACAAAATGGCCAACACCGGTCGTAATATACAAGAAAGCCGTATTGTGCTAGGCATGGGCGTTTTCCAGCGTATATAAGACGCCGCTCCCCATTGTTGCGAGGCTTTATTCACTTGTCTCGAACGCCCGCAGGTCAGCAGTGAATCGAGCAGACAGAGCGCCTGTGCGCCATCGCCCGACCATGTACCCGGCGATGTTCCGGCATGCGCCCGCATAAATCCTGGCGGTGGAGTGAATTCGATCTGCTCCGCTGGCGGCAGGTTTTCCGGCGAGTGAAACTCATAGGGAACACCCAACGCATCGCCTACCAGCAGCCCAACCAGCCCACCTGCCAATCGCTCCTGTCGCGTCGTCACGTCCGTCGCCATAGGTAAGATCTCCTCGCATCAACGCCGTCTCGCAAAGTAAGCCTTCCATAACAGTTATATCGCGATGCGAGGACCATGCGGAACCAGCACGAGAGCAGATGACCGCGCCGCATATTGACACTAACATCATTTCGATATACACTATCATTAGATAGTGATTATTGAAAGATGGTGGATGTCATGAACACACTTGGGACACGTCGGTGGTGGGCGCTTGGCGCCGTCATGTTGTCCGTGCTGGCGGTCGGCCTGGATGGCACGATCATTAGTGTGGCGCTGCCCACGCTGGCAACGGTTTTGCACGCCTCGGAATCGGACCTGCAATGGTTTACGTCGGGGTATTTGCTGGTGGTGGCGGCGGCGATGCTGCCAGCGGGCTTGCTCGGCGACAGGTTTGGTCGCAAGAAGGTGATGGCGCTTGCCCTTGCCCTGTTTGGTGTTGGCTCGGTGGCTTGCGCCTATGCGCCCACGGCTGGCGCGTTCATCGCCGCACGGGTGCTGCTGGGACTTGCGGGCGCGGCGCTGCTGGTGATGGCGCTCTCTGCGCTGACCATTCTCTTCACCAAAGAAGAGCGGCCACGCGCCGTTGGCATCTGGGCGGCGGCCAACTTTCTGGCGCTGCCAATTGGCCCGCTGCTGGGCGGCTGGCTGCTGAGTCACTACTGGTGGGGCTGGGTCTTCCTCATCAACGTTCCAGTCGCCGCGCTGGGGCTGGTCGCCGTGCTGGCGCTTGTGCCGGAGTCACGCGCACAGGAGCGCCCGTATCTCGATCCGATTGGCATTGTTACCTCGACCGTCGGCCTTGTCGCCATCACCTACGGCCTGATCGAAGCGGGCCAGAAAGGCTGGGGTACTGTTGGCGCACTGGCGTGGATGGCGGGTGGCCTGCTCACGCTGGTTGGATTCTTCCTCTGGGAGCGCTGGCTCACGCTGCGCCCACAGGGGCGCCCACTGGTGGACCTCAGCCTGTTCCGTTCGGCTGCCTTCACCTGGGGCGTGATTCTTTCAGCGATGGGGATTCTCGCCCAAATTGGTGTATTATTTACTATGCCGCAGTATTTCCAGGGCGTGCTGGGGATTGACGCGACTGGCTCCGGCGTGCGGCTGCTCCCACTGATCGGCGGGCTGGTGGTGGGCGCTGTGCCAGCTGACCGCATTGCGCGTCTGGTGGGCGCAAAGATCACGGTGGCGCTTGGCTTCGCGCTGCTGGCCGTGGGTCTTGCCATTGGCGCCACGACAGGTGTAGCGTCCGGCGATCTCTTCATTGCAGGGTGGATGGCGCTAGTCGGCGCCGGAACGGGACTCGCGCTGGCGACTGCTGCGTCAGGGGCGCTCGCCGAACTCTCGCAGGAGCGTAGCGGTGTGGGGTCCGCCGTGCTGGGGGCATTGCAGAAGCTCGGCGCGCCGTTTGGCGCGGCGATTCTAGGCAGTGTGCTCAACTCCGCCTACCAGTCCGACCTGCATCTTGGCGGGCTTCCCGCGCAGGTGGCGCAGGTGGCGCGCGCGAGCATCTTTGGCGGATTGGCGGTCGCGCATCAACTTGGCTCGGCAGCGTTGCTGGCGTCGGTGCGCGCGGCGTTCGTTCACGGAATGGATGTTGCGCTGCTGGTCTCGGCTGGCATCGCCTTCGTGTGCATGCTCCTCACGCTGGCCTTCCTGCCGTGGAGAACTGCCATAAAAGCCAACAAACCCAGTGTATCAGCGCCTCCTGAGACGGAGCTAGAAAGGCCCTATGTCACCACAGCCACAGGTTGAACGACCAGGATTACGCGAGCGGAAGAAGGCCAAGACGCGAGCCGCAATCCAGCAGCATGCGCTACGCCTCTTTCACAAACAAGGCTACGAGGCGACCACAGTGGAGCAGATCGCCGAGGCGGCGGAAATCTCGCCCAGCACCTTCTTCCGCTACTTTCCAACCAAAGAAGACGCCGTTATGTGGGATGATCTCGATCCGCAGATCATCCCGGCGTTCGAGTCACAGCCCGCTGAGTTGAGTCCTATTCAGGCGTTGCGTCGAGCCATGGGTGAGGTGCTTACCCGACTCTCCACAGAGGAGCGGACAGCGGTATGGCGCCGCGCACAACTGATTCTCTCGATTCCAGAGTTGCGCATGCGTATGCTCGATCAGTTCACCGCAGCCAACGATCAAGCGATCACCAATATTCTTGCCGAGCTGGTGGCGAAGCGTATGGGGCATCGCCCGGATGAGTTCGCTGTGCGCTGTTTTGCCGGAGCGTTGATGGGAGTGATGCTTGCTGCGATCTTCGCAAGCGCCAACGACCCCCAGGCGGACTTCATTGAACTGATAGATGCCGGCCTCGCGAATCTCGAGGCCGGCATGCCACTGTGACCT
>JBDTAI010000174.1:0-20368 GCA_039924685.1 Ktedonobacterales bacterium | reverse complement strand
CGGTGACTGCGTGGTGGTGGCGGAGGCGTCGAGTAGCCGCCAGGGTCTCGAAGTTGCCAAGCAGCACACACCGGATGTCGTGCTGATTGATGCGCTGCTCTCCACCAATGATGCGCTCGAACTGGCGCGGCAGTTGCGCCATGCCAGCCCGCGTGTGGCGATCATCATGCTGACGGCCTTTGAGGATGAGGAGCAGCTCTTCCAGTCCATGAAGCTGGGGGCAGCGGCGTACCTGCTCAAAGGCATCTCGCCGGAGGAACTGCTGGATGCCGTGCGCCGGGTGAGCCGGGGTGTCTTTATCATCAACGACAATGTGCTCTCGCGTCCCACCGTTGCCAAGCGTGTGCTGCGCAGCTTCCGCGAGATGACGGCGGAGGAGCCGCCCGAAGTGCAGCCGCTCTACACACCGCTCTCTACCCGTGAGATCGAGATACTCGACTACATCGCACGTGGCAACAGCAACAAAGAGATCGCCAAGTCCCTCAAGATCAGCGATCAGACCGTCAAGAACCACATCACCTCGATCCTCAAGAAGCTATCGGTGAACGACCGCACCGCTGCTGTCGTCCACGCCCTCAAGAAGGGCTGGATCAAAGTGGACCAGGATAGCTGACGGGTGAGCGCATAGCCAGCGTAGATCCCAGGTGAACAGCGGTCGGTGAGAGACGACAAGCGGGCAGGATATACTATATCCTGCCCGCTTGTGTTGTGTGGCGCCTGAACGCTACGACCGCCACTATCATCACAGATTTCGCCGGTGTATCACGGTATCAATGGGTCAGATGATAGATGTCGGGGTAGAAGAGCATCGGGTTGATGGTGACGTTGTTCCACAACACGCCGAAGTGCAGGTGCGGTCCGGTGGACCAACCGGTGGACCCCTCATAGCCGATGATCTGGCCAGCCTCGACATTCACACCGTCTTTGACGGTGATGCCCATCATGTGACCATAGAGCGTCGAGACGTGATAGCAGTTGTTGATCTTCACTGACCAGCCGAAGCCGTTGGTCGCATCGAAGCCCGCCCAGATCACTTGCCCGGATTGCGCCGCGCGGATCGGATTGCCCTGCGGCGCCGCGATGTCTACGCCGTCATGAAACCAGGAGAAGCCGCGCACCCATGAAGAGCCAGGGTCGGGTGAGACGAAGCCATAGTCGCGGTAGTTGCCGTGGCCGTCCTGCCCGCAGATCGCTTCTTTTGAGGGGGCGCCAGCAAACGAGTTATACCAGTTGCTGCCGAAGACTGTCTGCCCATAGGAGCCGCCGCCAGTATACGCGGTTGGCGGGCGATAGTCGGCGCCATAGCTGGGGTCTTGCGGTATCTTGTAGGCTTTGCCAATGGCCAGTTCCTGCCCGGCATACAGGCCATTCATCTCATAGATGCCGCCGACCTGCACATTGAAGCGTTGCGCCAACCCCTCGGGTGAGTCGCCCGATTGCGCGGTATACCAGAAGAAGCCCGGCTGCTTGTGCCAGACCACCACACCCGAAAGCGCCTCGAAGGAGGAGACGGAGCCGGTAGCTGTGCCGGTGAGTGGTGTGGCGGCGAAGAGGCCCGTCACGATCACGCAGGCGGTGATGGTGAGGATGACGATCCGCATGGTCAGCGGGCGTTCGCGTCGCTTGATGAACGGGGTACCCATCGACATGCCGGTGCCAGGAATGAGGACAGGGCCAGTGTCATCGGCAAGCGGAGCGGTGGGCAGGTTGGCGCCCGGCGCGGGTGTTGCGACCAGCGCCCGATCATCGTTCATCCCATTCATGGATGAATAGGCCGCCGAATATTCGCCAGTGTAGCCATCAGCCGCCGGGCCATACTGGCTATATTCCGCGCTATACTCGGCGCTGTATTCCGCGCTCTCGCCCGCAGCAAAGGCATCGTGGTTATTGGTATAGTTCTCGGACTCATCCGAATAGTCGCGCAAGGATCGGCTTTTGCTCACGCTATCCCCTCGTCTCTTTTCGCTCTGACAGTCGGAGAGCCAGACGTCTGGCCCACACAACAGCGCACGGTGAGAAAGTCGCGCTCTGCCTGCGTGTAGTATCAGACGGTCAGCACATGCGTCGCTGGCCGCTATATCGTGCAACAGCCTGGGGTGCAATCCTGCCTTCTTTCCACTGTACAGGTGTAGCGCCTCCCTGTCAACCATCGGGCGCCCGGTCTCACCGGAATGTCCTATGGCTTGCTCAGACGATGTGGTGTTGCAGCGTATAGACTGCCAGCGCCAGCCCCACCAGCAACGCGCTCTGGAGCAGCGCCAGTGGCCGCCACACCCATCTGCTCTGGCGTCGCCGCTCGCCACCTGGCGCCGGGTTCGCATTGCCCAGAATATCAGAACCAGAATGGGCAGGAAGATGGCAAACATGGCTAGGATCGTCATCTAGAACCACACTTCGAACCATTGCGATGTTTCCCATGCTGCCCATACTGCGGCCACATCGAGCGCCAGCAGGAGTCCGAAGAACAGGACGAGCAGTGTCACCAGCAGGATGCTGCTCATTATGCCAGTTGCGTGGCGCTTATGCCGCTCACCATTCGTTGTCTCGACCGCCGCCAGCACCGTCTGCGCCGTGACATCCGTCCGACTCCCTCCACCGCTCACACTGCTTTTGTGTGCGCCACCATACGATGCTTATGGCGGTGTCTTGCTCTTCTGTGACACATATAACAGCGAAGGCAAGAGGGGAGTATGCCGTTTGTGTCACCCAGCGAAGATGGTGACGACGGGAGCCTTGAAAGCGGGAACGACAGTTCCGCCATCCGGCGTATCGGCGCGTGTGAGGGTGGTTGGCGCCTGCTCAGAGTAACGCTGCAAGGTCATCCGCACAGTGAACAAGCCGGTGGCAGTGGGCATAGGAGTGTCCTCAAGGTGCATGAAGCACGTCTATGAAGCACCTCTGTGGGAAGCATGAAGCAGCGTCAGCCGCTCCTGAGCTACATGGAACCACTGGAACCGCGCCATTGGCGGCGCCTGGCGATATGCCGACATAGCAAGTGACGGCGCTTCTGGTATCAGGCTATCAGGCGAGCGTTTCGGCCATGCGGCGCACATGCTCTAGCAGATCGTCAATGTCGAAGGGCTTGTAGACCACTTTTACCTTCAATGTTGTGAGCGCCTGCGCGTCGGCGGGTGGCAATTTTGCCTGGCGGGCCGTCAGCAGGATATAGCGTTGGCAGGCCGTCACCTCTGGCTGCCCGGCGAGCGCACGCAAGACGTCGATGCCTGACATCTTGGGCATTGTAAGGTCAATCAGCGCGACACAGGGCGAGGTCATGGCTTGCAACGCTTTGAGCGCCGCCGCCCCATCCGCCGCCTCATCCACCTGATAGTTGGCTCCTTCAAGCAGGTAGCGCACTGTCTCGCGGATGTCGCTATCGTCTTCGGCGATCAGCGTCCGTAGCATGCTGCCCCACCCCTTCCAGCAATTCTCATAGCGCCACTTTACACATCTCAACCACTCTTAACCACTCTCAACCACTCTCAATCACCCACAAGCAGATTATACGCACAGCGGGCGCTGGGAGTATTGTCTTCAGCAGACGTTTTGGCGAGATAATCGCATGGAAGGCGCCATATTGATCCCCTCATACAGAGCAGATGGCTTTGGATATGGCTCAGGACTCAGGAGGCGGTGGCAGGCACTCTAGAGTAACAATCTACTTCGTCGCCCAGCCCCATCTCCTGGCTCATCTGCATGAGCAGCGCCAGTCCTGTGCGACTTCAATAAATGCAATGAACAACGCGAGAGGATGTGAGCAGCGATTATGAGGAGCAGTTAGAGGATCAATAGGCCACGGCGCGCAGCGGTGGTGACGGCTTCGGTGCGGCTGGCGGCGCCCAGCTTAGTCATGATCGCAGATACATGGAACTTGGCGGTATGTTCGCTGATATGCAGGCGAAGCGCGATAATTTTGTTGGGGAAGCCCTGGGCGAGCAGTTGTAATACCTCACGTTCACGGGCGGTCAGTGGTTCGTCATCAGCAGCGGCTGCAGGCGTAGGCAGTTGCGCCGTTGCGCGACCCTGCGCCGCGAAGACGCTGTGACTGAGGCGGCGGTCAAGCGTGATCAGGCCGCTGGCGACAGCAGTGATCGCCGCCACGATCTCATCAGCCTCGGCGTCGCGTAGCAATGCGCCAAATGCCAGGCCACTTGCCTCGACCGCGCGGGCCACCTCGCCAAATTGACGTGCCGCCAGCGTATCAGTTGCAGTGGGAGCGCCGCGCGCCAGCGAACCGGCGCCACCCAGCGCCACAACGCCTGCGCGTGGATGCAGCGCCGCCAGCCAGGAATCCACCGTCTCGACATCAGTCGCTCTATCCGGTCTGCCGCCCAGCCCATCGAGGTCGGCAAGCACAACATCGGGCGCCGCATCGGGCGTCAAGACGCTGGACGCGGTGGATGACAACAGTATATCGGGCGCACTCTCGCCTACCACCTGCCAGCCCGCTTGTTCGCGCGCAAGCGCGGCCAATCCGGCGCGCACGGCGGGATAGGGCGAAAGTACATAGATACGCATGGACAGCAGACTCCTGGAGTATTCGCAGATTATCTCATCAAGCGGCGACGCGAACGGCAGGTGTGAGCGATACCTCGATGCGCTCACCGCCACGCAGCACGCTCAGTGTGCGAAGCTGGCCGACAACGCTGCTCTGTGCGCCAGCGCGATTCAGCAGGCGCACCAGTTGCTCACCGGTCTGGATCGAGCGGCCATCCACTGCCAGCATCACATCACCCACCAGTATACCCGCTGCCTCCGCCGGACTGCCCTCCTCGACACCCATCACCAGCGGCGCCACCTCCTGTGCAAGCCCGAATCGTTGGCGGTGCGCCGGAGAGAACGGCACGGTCTGGATTTGCACGCCAAGATAGACGCGCTCACCACTCCCCGACGCTTCGGCAAGGAAACGTTGCGCTGTGCGGCTGGGGATGGCGAAGCCCAGCCCACCGCCGACCATCGCATTGACGCCGATCACGCGGCCCCGCGCATCGGTCAGTGGTCCACCAGAGTTACCTGGATAGAGTCGCACATCCGCCTGCACCAACTCGATGCGCGAGAAGGGGCTGCGTCCACCACCCCAACGCTGACCACGCCCACTGTTAGGAGCTTCGGCTGGACTCGGCTGCTGGCTGTCGGGGATCGTCGGTTCGAGATCGAGATCGGGATCGGCGGGGGCGTGCGCGGCCACCACGCCGGTTGTCACGGCGCCCTCACGCCCGAAGGGATTGCCCACCGCGATCACAAACTCACCAACGCGGATCGTCGAGGAGTCGCCGATCTCGGCGGGGCGCAATTCCGCAGCATGCACGCGCAGCGCGGCAAGGTCGTGTTCGGGGTCGGCTGCCAACAGCGTTGCCGTCACTTCGCGCCCATCCGCCAGCCGCAGGGTGAAAGTTTCAGAGTGGCCAGCGCCAACCACATGCGCGTTGGTGATTACCATTGCGTCGGCCTGCCCATCAGCGTCGGGCGCTCCCACGCTCCAGATGATGCCGGAGCCGATGCCACGCGCATCCACGCGCACCTGCACGACACTCTCGCGCACGCGCTCCGCCACCAATGCCACCTCGCTCGACACGGCGCCAAGGCCACTATCTGCGACGGTCGGCGTCGGCGCCACAGCCGTATCTATCATCTCTATCGCCATAAGAAAAGTGTCTCCAACTAACACCCTCTCTCCCAATGGGAGAGAGGGAAATGTGAGGTGAGGTCAGGCGCGCTCGCCAACGGTCACGCTGACCTCATGCGCCTCGCCGCCACGGAGAATCTTGATAGTGAGCGGCTGGCCCAGCGGGGTGGAGATCAGCGCTGCCCGCAGTGTCTCGACGTTCGAGACCGCCTGATCGCC
Organism: Ktedonobacterales bacterium; assembly: GCA_039924685.1. GTDB lineage: Bacteria > Chloroflexota > Ktedonobacteria > Ktedonobacterales > JADMIN01 > JBDTAI01. The sequence continues at coordinate 14,523 of JBDTAI010000174.1, read as the reverse complement.
CATGCCGACAATCTGATCGCCGACGAACATCCCAGCCTTCTCCGCCGGACTCTCTGGCTCGACGGTGACGATCAGCAGCGCCGCCTCCTGGCTGAGACCTGCCTTCTGCGCCAGCGCTGGCGCCAGTGGCACTTGTTGTGTGCCGACACCCAGATAGCCACGACGCACGCGCCCATGTGTCAGCAGTGTCGTGACCACGCGCTGCAATGTGACGACGGGCAGCGCCGCGCTCTGCCGCGTGAGGTGTGAACTATTGAGGCCGATCACCTTGCCTTCAAGGTTGACCAGCGGTCCGCCGGAAAAGCCGGGGTAGAGCGTCACATCGGGGTAGAGGATGCGTTCGATCTCGCCGCCCTGCCAGGATCGCTGGGGGCCGCCAATCGAACTGATCACGCCGAAGGAGACGCGCACGCCGCCATCGGTCGGGCGGCCTACCGCCAGCGCCAGATGGCCCACACGCGCATCATGCGAAATTTGCGCCGGGATGTTGGTGGCGCCAAGCTCGATGTCGGGCAACCGCAACACGGCAAGGTCTGTGCTGGGGTCGCGTCCGGCAAGCTGTGCCTTTGTGGAGCGGCCATCGGGCAGCGTGACGGTGATGTTATCCTCCATCTCGACCACGTGATCGGCGGTCAGCACAATCGTCTCGCCATTCGCCGACCAGAGAATGCCCGTCGCTGTCTGGCGTGGTCGCGCCGCCACAGTCACGATGGATTTCGCCGCCTGCTCCACCGCCTGGGCAAGCTGATCGGAGAATGCGCCGAGCGCCGTCTGTTGTGTCTGGGATGCTTGTGGCGCCTGCTGCGTCTGCTGTGGTTGCTGTTCGGGTTGCTGGGTCTGCTCTGTGGTCTCGCCCATGTCACACTATCCTTCTTCCCGCATTACGGGATACCTACATACTGCCGTCTATACTGTGTACTTTGTACACAAACCTGTGTCGTGGGTGATGGCGCTCCGCCGTTCGTAGCGCATCATCTGCCATAGAGCATATGACACAGAGAGGCGTTCGCCACTGGCTGTTGGGTGAGGACGAGACCTGGCCGTTTCGGCAGGGACACATCGGGTAGGATGTTTATGCCGGATGGGAGCGGATCATCGAATCGCAACAGACAACACACCCTCGTGAGGGTGGAAGGATTCGGAATGGGGAACATCAAATCGCGCATCGGGCGGGCGGCATTGCTCGCTGCGCTCTGCCTGGCATATGTCGGCGCAGCATAGTCACTCGGCGCAATACCTGTCGTGCGGGCAGACAACCCAAACACGACAGGCTCTGCGATGGGAGCAACACAGGGTGTCGGCGCACAGTGGCAATAGGGCGGTATTCATGGTCCCATACCCTGCAAGCATGTACGGGGGCGGAAATTCCGTATATGGTGTCTCACGTTCTGCATGTCAATGTGCAGAGTTGATCCAGCGGTGATCCGTCGGCACGCGTTGTCTCGGCGGGAACGCTGCAACTCTTCGACGTTGGTACAGATAGCCACATGTACTCGGCATACCAGCCTTCGGGTAGTGACTGGCATGCGCTGACCTCTATCGGCGGCTCACTCGTGTAGGCTGGTGGCGCGTCGGTAAGACGCATACGCGGAACAGCGGCTACGGCGGCTCACTCGCGTGGGTTGGCGTATCCGCTCCGGGTATCGTCCCTGCTTCAGCATTTCAAGGCCGCGATTTTGTTCCCAGGTTGTGCGTCGGGCAGCCATTCACGCCCGCGAACGGAACCTACGGCAGCAGCAGCAGCTTGCCTTGTGACTTGCGCCCGGCTAGATATTCTTGCGCCTGTGCGGCCCCGGCCAGCGGCCAGGTCTTGTCAATCCGCACGTCGAGTTCACCGGAGGTGATCCAGCCGAAGAGGTCGTTGGCGCGAGTGAGCAGTTCGTCACGGGTGGCGATATAGTGCGCCAGCGTCGGGCGTGTCAGAAAGAGCGATCCCTTCGCGTTGAGTGTTTGTGGATTCATTGGCGCCACGGGGCCACTTGACTGGCCATAGAGCACGAGATAGCCACGCGGCTTGAGGCTATCGAGGCTCTGCTCAAAGGTATCTTTGCCCACCGAATCGTAGACGACATCCACCCCAGCGCCGTTGGTCAGCCGCCGCGCCTCATCGGCGATCTGCTGCTGTGTGTACATGATGATTTCATCTGCGCCCGCAGACTTCGCCAGCGTCGCCTTCTCCGCAGTGGAGACACAGGCGAGCACCCGCGCTCCGCGCTTTTTGGCGATCTGTGTGAGCAGCCGCCCCACACCGCCTGCCGCCGCATAGACCAGCGCCGTATCGCCCGCTTTCAGTGGATACGTGCTATGAGAGAGGTAGTGTGCCGTCATGCCTTGCAGCATCACCGCCGCCGCCGTGCGCAAGTCTATGGATGGCGGCACAATCACCAATTGTTCGGCTGCCGCCAGGGCATACTGCGCATACGCTCCAGCGAGCGCCACCGCAGCCACACGGTCGCCAGTTTGCACATCTGTCACGCCAGCGCCGACCGCTTCCACCACGCCCGCTCCCTCGCCGCCAGGCGTGAAAGGCAGCGGCATTTTGTACTGTCCCAGCCGTTGATAGATTTCTATGAAGTTGACGCCCGCTGCTTCCAGCTTCACCAGCGCCTGCCCCGGCCCCGGGTGCGGTGTAGGAACATCCTCCAGCCGCAGCACATCAGGTCTGCCAGTCTCGGAAATGCGAATCGCCTGCATGGCGTCCAGTCCTTTCTCTGCATGTTGATTGCCCGAGATGTAATGGGGAGGTATGGCGGACGTCCATGGGACGCACCTACAACCGTAGACGTACTGGCTAGTTGAAGGCTAGCTCGGTCAAAGGCTGGGCGCGTTGTATCGTCTCCTCCACCACATCGGCCAGCGCCTGGATGAAACGCGGCGCGGTGTTGAGCGACTCGGTGCGATGGAAGGTAATGCCATGTTCCTCGGCCTGCTCGCGGGCGCCAATCTCGATGTCGTAGAGGATTTCCAGGTGGTCGGCCAGGAACTGCACAGGCGCGATCAGCACATCGGTATAGCCCTGCGCCTTCAGTTCGGGCATCAGGTCGGCGAAGTCGGGCTTGAGCCATGCTTCGGGTGTGTGGCCCGCGCTCTGGTAGCAGAACATCCAGCGGTCTTCGGGAACGCCAGCGCGCCGCGCGATCTCCGCCGCTGTCTGTTTCAGATGATTGATGTAGTCAGGCTCGTTGGCGACCACCCGCAGCGGCATGCTGTGCGCCGAGAGCAGCACCGGCGTCCTGTCGCGCACATCAGGTGGCAACTTGTCCAGCGCCTCGCGCACACGGTCGGCCACCGCCTGCACAAAATCTGGCTGCATATGCCAGTCTTCGGTGAGCGCCACGCTTAGTGTGTCGCGCTGCTCGGCAGGCAGCGCCTTGACCGCATCATGAAGCGCCGTGATGTAGCCGCGCATCAGGATCGGCGAATATTGCGGCGACATGATCACTCCCACCAGCGTATCGGCATCCTGCGCCACCTCTGGCGTCACATCGCGGATTAGCGGTGGGGCAAAGTGCATGGCCGCTGCCGCCCGGAAGTGTGGCCCGTCGGGATGGCGGCGGTTGAGTTCGGCTTCGAGCGCCTGCGCCTGTTGCTGGGTGATCGCCAGCAGCGGTGAGCCACCGATCAGGTCATAGCGGCGGCGGAACTCGGCCACCAGTTCCGTTTCTTCCTGTGGATCGAGCGGGCGTCCGCCACGCACATTCGAGAGGTACTGCGGCACATCATCGAGCGTTGCCGGAGAGCCATAGGTCAGCAGCAGCACACCCACCTGGGTTGGCTGCTGCGGTTGTATCGTCGTCATCATCTATCGCCTCGCCTGCTAGGAGTTGGACAACACCATCGCGTGTTTCACGTTTTCTCAGTAAACTATAAAATGCGCAGGGGCATTGCTGCAAAAGAGGCGGCTCAGCGCAGAGTACGAATACTTCAGTAGTGAGTTCAAGCTGCTATACTGGTGAGGCATGATAGTGGGCGGGAAGGGAGCGAAACGTGGGCAGTGTTTCCTGGTGGCAGGCCGAGGTCGCGGACGAGAGCGGTTCGCATCGCGACTATCCGCCGCTGCGCGAGGCAATAGAGGCCGATGTGGCGATTGTCGGCGCGGGTATTACGGGCGTGGGGCTGGCGCTTTGGCTGGCGCGCGCAGGAATTCGGGTCGTTGTCCTCGAAGGGCGTGAGATCGCGGCAGGGGCCAGTGGGCGCAATGGTGGCTTTCTGCTGGGCGGCACATCCGAGACCTACTCAGCGACCTGTGCGCGCTATGGGCGCGAGATGGCGCAACGCATCTGGCGTTTAAGTGTCGGCAACCACACCATTGCCGAGGGACTTGTGCGCGAACTGGCGGATTCCGGCTGGACGTGTGCGTATGCGCGCAACGGCAGCCTGCGCATCGCCGCCACTGAGGAGGAGCTTGCCGAGGTACAGGCGTCAGCAGAATTGCTACGCGCGGATGGCTGGCCTGTGGAACTGGTCGAGCGCGACTCCCTGCCGGAGCGGCTACAATCAGCCTATCTGGGCGCGTCGTTTCATCCCAGCGATGGTGAGATTCAACCGGCGCGCTTTGTGCACGGGCTGGCAGGGCTTGCCGAACGCAACGGCGCACGCTTCTATGCGCAGAGTCCTGTGACTGCGGTTGACCGTGACAACAAGGGCGTGACGCTCCACACATTTGCGGGTGGCAGGGTGCAGGCGCCAACACTGGCGCTGGCGACCAATGCCTGGCTGCCACAGCTTGGCGTGATGGTTGGGGCAGACTGGCTGGCACGGGTGATCACGCCGACACGCGGGCAGATGCTGGTGACGGCGCCCGTGGCGGAGCGACTCTTTCCCTGCCCGTGTTATGCCGATGAGGGGTATCAATACTGGCGGCAGTTGGCGGATGGCCGGATGGCGGTCGGCGGCTGGCGCAACCACTCGATTGAAACGGAATACACTGGCGACGAGACACCTGGCGGCGCGGTGCAGCCACTGCTCGACGACTTCGTTCACGAGACGCTGGCGCTGCCAGAGACGCAGATCGAGCGGCGCTGGGCAGGCATCATGGCGTTCTCCACCGATGGTCTGCCACTGGTGGGCGCCCTGCCAGATGCGCCGAATATGTATATTGCAGGCGGCTATACCGGCCACGGCAACGCCTATGCGCTGGCCTCGGCGCAGATCGTCGCCGCGCTGATCCAGGGCAAGTCGCACCCCGACGCCGATCTCTTTGCGCCCGACCGCTTCGCACACAGCGTGAATACTGGGAATACTGAGGGCCATCCATGACACCGCGCATGAGTGTTGGCGACACAATCACCGTGCGCAAGTTGGATGCGCAGGGCCGCTTCGTGCTGGCCTATAGTGGGACACTGGCGGAAGTGCTGCCCACTGGTGTGCGGCTCGATGCGCGCTGGGAGCGCTCGCTTCTCGACCTGGGCTACACCACCTTCGAGCCAGATGATCGGTTCACCGAATGGTACTTTACCGACCGCTGGTATAGCATCAACGAGATACACCACACGTCGGGCGCGCTCAAAGGCTGGTATTGCAATGTCGTGGCGCCCGCCAGCATCGAAACTACGGCGAGTGGGCATGTCGTCAGCTATCGCGATCTGCTGCTCGATCTATGGGTGGCGCCAGATGGCGCCATGCTGACGCTGGATGAAGATGAGTTTGCCGCCGATACCTCGCTCGACGCGGAGACACGATCAGCTGCGTTGGCTGGTCTCGCCGCGCTTCGCCAGTTGGTGGCGCAGCGCGCAGGACCGTTTGAGTCGCTTCGAAGGTCATAGATCGTGGTTCATCTGGGGCGATGTGAAGAGGACGGCGTTGCTGATGGCGACGGTGCGGGCGCTGATCTCGTGCAGGCGCGCGGCGATGAAGAGCAGCCGGTGCAATGGCAGCGCATGCTGGGGGTCGCGCCGGATGGCCTGGTCGAGCAGTGTCTTGAAGGTGAGGTAGGTCTGTGTCAGGTCTGCGTTGGCCTCCAGCATGCGGCGCGCGGTTGCCATATCGCGCGAGGCGCAGACAATCAGTGAGTCGCGCACCTCGACGTACGCCTCATACATCAGTTGGCGCAGCAACGTATCCCCTTGTTCGATGTGGGCCAATGCCAACTCAGCGGAGCCGCCCAACGCCAGCGCATGTTCGGCGATGGCGCGGGCGTGTTCAGCCATCCGTACATACTCGCTGGCGAACTGCTGTAGCTCCACCACGCGCCGTAGTGTGTCGCCAGTGGGCATATAGCGATGCAAGAGACTGAGGGAGCGCTGCCGAACCTGGCTCGCCATCTGCTTCGACCATTGCTCGGCCTGCATGGCATGCTGGGAGATCTGGGGGTTGCGGTCGAAGAGCGCGGCGGCGGCATCCTTGAAGATGTCGCTGACGATGATGCCAAGCTCGGTGGTGTCGTCGTTCAACACCCGGGCTTCTTCTTCAAACTGCTCTTCGCGTCCGGCCTGTACCGCCATACCTGCCTCATACTCTTTGCCTGTTTGTGACCTGTCGGCCCATGCTCAGGAACATTACCGGCGCTACAGCGGCAGGCAGCCGCAAGATAGGCGCCAATACCGAGGGTTTGTTATTTTGCATGTGCGTCACACTCATTGGCCCAGCAGATGGTCCCAACTCTGTGGCTCCAGCGAGCGCTCACTGCCATCACTGGCGCGTAGTCGCATACCCGCTTCCCGCTCGGTGATCACGCCGATCACATGCGCCTCCACTCCGCTCGCGCGCGCCGCAGCAATCGCCGTTGCGATGCCCGCTGGTCGCGTTGTGAAGAGCAGTTCGTAGTCGTCGCCGCCATGCAGCGCCAGCCCCAGCGGATCGCGCCCCAGCGCTGTCGCAATCGCCTGAGCCGCCAAAGCAACCGGCAGCGCCGCCGCATCAATCGTCGCGCCCACATTGCTACGCTCACAGATATGCGCCAAATCGCCGGTCAGACCGTCGCTGAGATCGAGCATCGCCGTGATCATACCCGTCGCCGCCAACGCCTGCCCACAGGCGGCACGCGGCGTGGGCGCCACCATCGCCTCCCGCGCCTCCCGCAACAGCGCATCGTCAACGCCAGCCAGCCGCTGACGTTCGGTCGTCGTGGCTGCCAGCAGGCCCGCCAGCCCATTGCCCAGCGTTCCCGTCACCAGCAGCGCATCGCCCGGTTGCGCGCCGCCACGTGTGATCAGCCGGTCGCGCGGGCAGCGCCCCAGCAGTGTGATGTCTATCGTCAGCGGACCGTCAGTGGAAGCAACATTGCCGCCGACAATGGCGACACCATAGCGTTGCGCCTGTGTACGCAGTCCGGCGTAGACGCCATCGAGAACTGACACATCAAGTGTAGGTGGCGTCAGGAGCGAGACGAGCGCCCACAGCGGCTCACCCCCCATCGCGGCGATGTCGCTCAGATTCACCGCCAGCGCTTTTGCGCCGATCTCTTCGGGGGTGGCTACAGTGCGCCGGAAGTGGCGCCCCTCCACCTGCGCATCACAAGTCGCCAGCAACAGATGATCGCCGCCGAGGTCGAGCGCCGCCGCGTCATCGCCGATCCCCAGCTTCACATCGGGTCGGGTCGTCGCTATGCCGAGCTGATCGGTGAGCCGCGCAATCAGCGCAAACTCGCCAACTTCATTCAGGCGCATTGGGAAGACCTCTCGTTCTCAGTGTCGCTGTATGTCGCTGGTTATCTGCGGTGGACACTTGGTGAGCACGCCATACGGGCCAGCGAACCGGGATGCGCGAAGACGCCAACTGGCATCCTAGCACCGAAACACTGCTGGCTGCAAGGGCTTGCTGCTGTTCCCTGCTCACAATTTCGCGCATAGGAGACGCCAGAAAGCACATCCAGAAAGCACATGGAATAGTCGCATAGAGCCCAACATGCGATACAATACCTGCGATACAATACCTGCGATACAATACCGAAGTATGTGTTTCTGCTGGTGGGGCGCCGGGCGAGGAGTCCGGCGGCGTGACGGCGTCTAGGGATTATTCGTCCTATCCGTGGGATTGCGCGTGGGTATGCCAGACGCTCATCGTGAGCAGATACCAATAACGTAGCGGCGTGAAATCGCCAGAGCAGATAGCAGAACAGCTAGCGTGCGGAGAGGTCGTCCTGGGCTGGAAGCCGTTGCGCGTCGAGGCGCGGTTTTGCCTGGGAAAGCGGGCGCGATGGTGCGCCGGGAAGAGGAGCGTTGCCAGATATGCCGACCAAGATTACGATGCCTCAGTTGGGTGAATCGGTCGCCGAGGGAACCATTGGGCGCTGGCTCAAGCAGGAAGGCGACATGGTCAAACGTGATGAGTCGCTGGTCGAGATCGTCACCGACAAAGTGACTGCTGAACTGCCATCGCCGGTCTCCGGTCGCCTCGCCAAAATCCTTGTCGGCGATGACCAGACGGTGAAGGTTGGCGTGGAGATCGCCGAGATTGACGAGAGCGGCGCCTCCTCTGGCGCGACCAGTGGCTCAACTGCCACCAGCGCCACCAGCGCCACCAGCGCCACAACCGCCGCTACAGCGACGACGTCCGCCGCCATGGCGCCATCTGGCAACGGCAGTGGCGGAGCGGTGGCGACCGAGGCAATGCAGGCGTCCCCCACTCCAGTTGCTTCCGCTAACGGCGCCAGCACCTCCAACACCTCCAATGGCTCCGGAAGTTCCAGCAGACCCAATGGCGCGGGTACACTGACCGCCCCACGCGCGACAGCGACGGCTGACAAGGTTTCACCGCTGGCGCGACGCATCGCGCAGGAGCAGCAGATTGACCTCGCCGCCGTGCCGGGAACTGGCGAGGGTGGCCGCGTGCGCAAGGAAGACATCCTGGCCTACGTCGCCCAGCGCGCACAGGCGCAACCCATCTCGGCAGGCGTGACAACGGCGGCAGTTGCGGCGCCTTCTCAGGCCGCGCCCACAGCATCTACCGCAACGACCGCCGCCGAGGGAGATGAGTTGATCACGCCAACCCCCGCCCGTCGCGCCATCGCCGAGCATATGGTGCGCAGCAAACAAACCTCGCCACATGCGACCACGCTGGTCGAGGTGGATATGACGACCCTGGGGCGCTGGCTCGATCAGCACAAATACGACTTCAAGCGGCGTGAGGGCTACGGCATCTCGTTCCAGACGTTTGCAATCAAGGCGACAGTGGAGGCGCTGAAGCAGTTCCCCTATATGAACGCCTCGTGGACCGAGGACAACAAGATCGTGCTGCGCAAGCAAATTCACATCGGTGTCTCGATTGCGCTGCCCAACAATCTGATCGTGCCGGTGATCCGCAACGCTGATACGCTCAGTCTGGCGGGCATTGCGCGCACGGTGAGCGATCTGGTGGGGCGGGCGCGCAGCAATCGCCTGATGCCAGCGGACCTCCAGGGCGGCACGTTCACTGTCAATAATCCCGGCGTCTTTGGCACGCTGATCTCGATGGCGATCATCAATCAGCCCAACGCAGGTATTCTGACGACGGATGTGGTGGAGAAGCGGCCAGTGGTGGTTGACGACGCGATTGCCATTCGCCAGATGATGTATATGTCGCTCTCGTTCGACCACCGCGTGCTGGATGGCATGACTGCCGCGCAGTTCCTCGGCGCAATCAAGCATCGACTGGAGACCTGGGGGCCGGAGATCGAGGTGTATTAGACCGCACTGATCTCACCCCAGCCCTCTCCTCATAGGAGAGGGAGATCGTTAGAGATGCAGTAAGCCCGCTGGTCAACGCGCCAGCGGGCTTTTTGTGCCAGACCTTGTATGATGAGCTACCGGATGATAGCGAGGGTGTACGCCGTTGTACGCCTGTTCGGGTGTTGGGCTGTTTGGAGTTAGCCCGCCACCGCTGACTTCCGCTCTTCGCTCACGGGACTTACGACCGCTTGCAATAGCTCGAAGTCTCGAGTGGCCAGGTCATGTTGATACCACTCATAGGTCTTACGAAAAGGCAGTTGAAAATCTGGGTGACGGGCTTCGACATAGAAGCCAGCGCCGGTACGCCCCAGATGGACCTCCGCCCCCGTAGCATGGTTCACGTAGTGAAGCATTTAATCTCTCTTCCCTCGACGATTTTTCAGGTTCGTGCGAGGGGCGATGTTAACAGCACATGCCCACCGCCATCAAGTATTGTACATCATCCTGCAACGATTCGCAGCAGTCAGCATAAAATTGCGTACGCAATAGTACCCCAAAGTCATAGTCTGCCCTAACCGATGGTCCCATCGCTTGCTGTGCAGCGCGTCATTGCCTTTCCAGCGCAGTGACGAGATAGTAGCCGACACAGAAGACGATGAATGCGGCCACTAGCGCCCCGCCATCCAGCAATAATTGGGTGGTTGTGCCGCTGCCAAGCCACTGATCGAAGAAGACGAACACCAGATAGATGCCGCCGATGATGCTCACGGCGAGCAGGATGTAACCCGTCAGCTTGCGCATGGCTGTCACCCCCTTTCTTTGGTTGATTATCATTGAATACGTTCGTGCAATCTGGATTGTTGGCTGGAGCGTATCACGCTGATACACCAGCCGGGAAAGATATGCTCATGCGCGGCGAATGCGTGGCTGGATGTCATGGGATATTGCCAGTAGTGCGCCGCTTCTGATAGGCTTGTGTTGGGTGATAGGGGATTTTTTTCCGCTCCTCAGCTTTGCCATCCGGCAGACGTGAGCGGCAAACTATTGAAGGCGACATGAGCGATGGCGATACAACTGGCGACTGTGCAGGAAGTGCTGGAGGGCGCATTGGCAGTGGCGCGGGCAACACCCTATGCCAGTGAGCCGATCTATGAGACGGCGCTATTCTCGCTGCGCACGCTGCTGGCCACACAGGATGATCCCATGCCGCCGGGCTGGCTGCGCGCTGTGGCGCCGCTCTGCGACACACGCCGCCGTCTGGGCATTGATGCGCTGGGCGCCTCACGCCGCGATCAGCTTCAGACACGTATCGCCGCGCTGCTGGATGTGCCGCCTGTCGAGAGCGTCGCCGGGCTGGCCGACATCGAGAGCAGCATTGCCGCCGCTATCAATGTTGGGGCGCCACGCTACAATGCGGGTGACATCGCTGGCTGCTGCATCAAATATTGGGTGACGATGCAGGCGTTGATCGGCGCACCGGTGCTGCGTGGCTTCACCGGCTATGCGCGCATCATCGCTCAGTTCAAGGCGGTCGTCGAGGCTGAACCGGCGGTCACGCCCTATGACTCACGCGGCGTGGACGCCCTCGCCTGGGAATTGCGCCACGCCTTCGACAACGCCCTGCGCGCCGCTGGATGACCTGTCACGCCATAGACACGAGAGGACTGACCTCTCTCCACCTCACTCGGTGACGACACACAAGGGGGTGAGAAATCCCCGCTGTTAGCTTTAAGCATCGGACGCGCTGGGAGCGAAGATTGGCCTTGCCTCGGTGACGGTGAAGGCGCGCTCACGCAGCAATGCCACTAGCGCCTCGCAGTGCGCGCGATCACGGGTTTCGAGCGTCAGCGTCACTTCCACCTGCTGGATCGGCAAGCGTGGCGCTGACCGGTGATGCTCCACATCCAGCACATTGACGTTCTGCGACGCGATCACACTGAGCAGCCGCAGCAACTCGCCGGGGCGGTCCGCAAGCAGCGTGTGGAGCGTGAGGTAGCGACCCTGAGTGGCGAGGCCATGCTGGATGAAGCGCCCGACCAGGTTCATATCAATGTTGCCGCCGCTCAACACGGCCACCACCTGCTTGCCTGCCACATCCACCCGACCGGAGAGCAGCGCCGCCACGCACACCGCGCCCGCGCCCTCCACCAGTTGCTTGCAGCGTTCCAGCAGCAGCAGCACGGCGCTGATGATCTCCTCATCACTGACCGTGACCACCTCATCCACCAGTTCGCGGGTGATGGCATAGGTATAGGCGCCCGCCGATTTGGTGGCGATACCGTCTGCGATGGTGTTGATCGCGGTCAATTCGACGATGCCGCCAGCATCGAGCGCAGCGCGCATCGAGGCGGCGCCCGCAGCCTCCACGCCAATGATACGCACGTCGGGCTTGAGCGCCTTCACGGCGGTAGCTATGCCTGAGATCAATCCGCCGCCACCCAGGCCGACGACGATCACCTCCACCTCTGGCAGATCGGTGAGTATCTCCAGCCCCAGGGTTCCCTGTCCGGCGATGATGTCGGGATCGTCGTAGGCGTGGATATAGGTGGCGCCGGTCTCGGTCTGCAAGGCGCGGGCGTGGGCATAGGCGTCATTATAGGTGTCGCCAAAGAGCACGACCTGCGCGCCATAGCCCTGGGTCGCCGTCACTTTGGCCAGCGGAGCGGCGGTGGGCATCACGATGGTGCAGGCAATGCCGAGTGCGCGGGCGGCAATGGCCACGCCCTGCGCATGGTTGCCAGCCGAAGCGGCGATCACGCCCCGCGCCCGCTCGTCTGGGGTGAGCCGCGAGAGCTTATAGGTGGCGCCGCGTATCTTATAGGCGCCTGACCGCTGCAAGTTCTCCGCCTTGAGGTACACCGTCGCGCCGCACAGCGCGCCAATGGTCTTCGAGGGCAGCAGCGGCGTATGGTAGACATGCGGGCGAATGACATCATGCGCCCGCCATATATCCTGAATGGTTGGCAGCCTGAGCGCCAGCCCGTCACTGCTCACAGTCGCCGTCTCGTCGGCGTCAACGTCGGCGCCATTATGGTCTTCACCATACGCTCCATCTGGATTCGCGTCAGAAACAGCCAGTGCATCTATCCCGTCATGTGTCGCGTCGTGTGGCGCATCCTCATCCGAAACAACGGCCGCGGCTGTCACATTCCGCCTGCTGGATGCGTTATAGGTGTGGGCGCCCGCGGTGGCGGACTGATGGCGGCGTTTCGGCTGATCATCTGGCGCTGGCGTCTGGTTGGCTGCCGATTGGCGTCTATCAGCAGTCTCGGATGGTGTGTCAGATGGTGTGGATGCGGGCGTTGCGGCGCGGGTGGCGCCTTCAGTGGAGGTCATGGCGCTTTGCCTCCTCGGCTGGTAGGGAACTGGTGTAGATTGGTCTGCCCATAGATTGCGCATGGGTTGCGCTCGGCAAGCGTGGCAGGCGCATCTCTTCTTCTCATGCTAACACACTTCTCAGCGTTTGGCGCCCCTTTTCTCAGGAAACTGTCGTATAGATCATATCAAGCCGATGCAGACCGACATATACTCATTGTGGGTGGGGCAGGTGGAGAGAGGCAGGCGCGATCCATGTCGGGCGAGAATGTGGCGTCACCCACACGGCGCGGAGTGCAGACTACGATGACGCCTACGGAGCCGTCAGCAGGTTCTCAACCGCTCACTGAGTCACACGGGCGGTTGAATACGCATGCCAGAAGGCAGGCGACATCGGCTCAAGCGAAACAATCCGCCCCTGCGTCCATCAACGCGATTGCTGGCTGGCTGGCTGGCTATGCGCTGCTCGGGCTGATTCTGCTGATCCTGGCCGCGCCGCCAGCGGTGTTGCTTGGGCTGGGTCTTTTGGCGCTTGCTAGCGCGCTGTTCAACCTCGTAGGCGTCGTTCAGGCGCTCTATGCGGTGGTGGGTGGCAACGGTGGCGATCTGGCGACTGTGCTCACCCAACTTGCGCAACTCGATGTCGCAATCCGTGTCGGGCTGCTCTGCGCCGCCTTCTATGGATTGCTCTTTGCGCTGATGTCGCTGCTTGGTGGCGTTCTCGGTCCGCGCAGACTGCGGTTCTATATTGCACCGGGCGCGCTCGCCACGCTGACCGCGCTGCTGCTGTTTCTGGCGGCGGTGGTCTTCGTTGCGCCGGTCGCCGCGTCTGTTGGCGTCACCACTCCCTGGCGGACGGCGTTCGCCATCTATGCGCTGCTCGACGTGGTGATCCTGGCGGTAGGGCTTGCCGATACCCGCCAGCCACTTCCCCGCAGACGGCGCACACACAGGCAGGACGCGCGACGCCAGGCGCGACCCGCCATGGATCCCGCATTGGTGTCTGCGCCTCGCTATCCGCCGCCCAACTTCTCGTTGCAAGCTACACCTGCCACACCGATGCTCGCTTTCACCTTGCCGTCAGCATCGTCGCCAGCATACGAGCCAGCAAGCCAGCCACTGAGCCAACCAGGAGCGCCACTGGAAACGCCGGAAGCCCCGCAGCCCATCACGGCGCCAGAGGCATCGCAGCCCCACCTCTCCGCATTCGTCGTGACACGGCGTGAACTGGAGCCAACGCCGCAGCCTCACCCACTGCCCTCTCCATCCAGTGCTCTCACTCAGCAGCCGATACAAGCGACGCCTGCCATAGAAAATCACGATATTGCGCAGATCGAGACAGCCATCGTCCCCGTCCTCAGCGTCGCCCGGCAGCAGCGGCAAGAGTAGGGAGTGGCGCCTGAGGATGCGCAGATCGGCAGAGACTGGCGGGGTACAGCGGTCGCATCTGTTGAATACGCTTATTGAGTGGTACATTTGGGCGTGACGATGCTGCTGTTCGCACGGTTGCGATGTGGGTATGGTATGCTTGTTGGAATAGGGCAGCCTGCATCTGTTCAGGCTTTGTGGCAAACAAACGTTCTACCTGAATAGCGGAACGCAACCGGGGGGCGACGCCATG
>JBDTAI010000173.1:0-3802 GCA_039924685.1 Ktedonobacterales bacterium | reverse complement strand
AGGAGGCGATCCAGCTCGCCGTGACGCCTGGCGCTGCCTGGGCTGCGCTGCCTGATGTGCCTGCGCTGCCTGCTCTCGCCCTACTGGCTCGTCGGCGTGAAATGTTGGTGTCCGCTACGGCGCCGGGCGCTGTACGCGGCGAAAGGGGCGAGGCGCAGATAAGCGCCGAACTGGCAGTGCTACAGGCCAAGCGCGCCACGCTTGCCGTTCACAAAGCTACGCTGGAGGCGCAGCGCAATGGGCAGTTGCTCACGGTGCAAACGTTACTTGCGGATGTGGGGGTTGCGTGCCAGGGGAATGAGCCATTCACTGAACTGGGCAATCGCTGGGCGGCGCTGAACACCGTCAGCGACATGACGCAGGATGATTTTGCCGACGCCCAGCGCCAGCACGAAGCAGTTAGCCGCGAGTCCGAGTACGCCGCGCGTAGCGTCGAAGAGTTGATCGTGCGACACCACCTCACGCCGACGGAGATCGTCGCTATTGAGGATGGTGGTGAGGCGGGCCTGCGGCAGCGGCGCGACAGGGTGGAGCGCACATTGCGGCGACGTACGCTGGCAGCGGAGTTGGCGCGACAGACGCGTGAGCGTATCATTCGTCGTGTGCTGCCGGAGACTGAGGTGTATATGCGCGCCTTGCTGCCTGAGTTGACGATGGGCCGCTACCGTGATGTGGAGTTACTGCGCACTGAGGGCGAGAATAGCGCCACCGCAATCGGCGCCGAACTGCGCATCCGCGTGTGGGACGAGACGGCGGGCCGCTATGTGGCAAAGAACCTCTTTTCTGGCGGCGCGCGTGATCAGTTTTCGCTGGCATTGCGGCTGGCCTTTGCGCTGGCCACGCTGCCGAAGGAGTTGGGCGCGATGCCCGGCTTCATGTTCCTCGATGAGCCACTGAGCGCCTTCGACGCCGAACGCTCCGAGGCGCTGGCGCACTTGCTGACGGAGGGCGCTATTGGTCAGCAGTTCGCGCAGGTCTTGCTCATCTCACACAGTCGCATCATTGACCCGCGTGGCTTCGCCTATCATGTGCGCATGAGTGGCGGGCGCGTCGTCGCAAGCGATCTTCCAAGCGTGCAGACCGCAGACGCCATCCATGCCTCGCCCCACTTGCCACCGTCCCGGGAAAGCGTCTACAGTGTACAGCAGAGCCGTATGGCTGATGGTCTGGCCGACGGCATGCTGGATTGATGTTGTGTCATTGCCAGCCAGCAAAACTGCGGCGTGGACAATTGCGTGAACTACAGCATGAAGGAGGCGCATGTGAGCAATCCTTATCCCTTTGGCTCTCCGGCTATGCCCCCGATCAATATTCAGAACAACCTTGAGAAGCGGTTGGTAGGTATCGCCTATAGTGGCGGCGGCGACCGTGTGGTGATCGAACTGGGTGTCGTGCAGGCATTCATCGAGCTTGGCATCGTCCCTGATTTGATCGCAGGGGTCAGCGCGGGCGGCTTTGCGGGTGTCTTTCATGCGCTCGATCCACGCTCCACGCAGTATATACAACTGGCGATGAAGTCGGCTGCCGAGGCGCTGCCCCTGTTGCGCCCTTCGCGCTTCGCCGACATCTTCCGCCTGCTGCCTGCCGGACTCGAAGTGCTGTTCTTCGGAACCGGCGCGCTCCACCTGCAAAGTATCCTCTCGAACAAGCGTGTGCGCAAGCTGCTGGAGCGGCGCCTGCCAGTCAAGACCTTTGGCGAGTTGCGTGTTCCATTGAGCGTCGCCGCCACCAACCTGCTCAACGGCGGTGAGACCTGGTTCAGCGATCCGCAGATGCAACTGGTTCCGGCGCTGCTGGCCTCCGCCGCGATCCCGATCCTGTTTCCGCCAGTGGAGATCAATGGTCAACAGTATGTGGATGGCAGTGTGGCCGACAACCTGCCTTTGGTGCGGCTGGCGCAGATGGGGTGCAGTGTGATCTACGCCTGCAACGTTGGCTATGCGGGTGAGGCGAACAAACCGCCGGTCAACCTCATAGATACGGCGCTGCAAAGTGTCAGCATCGGCCAGTATACCGCCGAACTGCGTCAGGAGTTGCTCTTGAGGGCGATGTATCCTGAGATCAAGGTAATTCCGGTGCGTCCACAGGTGGAACTGGCGACGCTGCCAAGCGCCATCAATCCGCGCGATGTGCCGCGCTACGTCGCTGAGGCCGCCGCTGAGACCAAGCGCATTCTCACTCAGGTAGGGGCGACTGCATGATGTTCCCTGGACGGCGACCGATTTTGCTGCTGCTGAATGGCGACATCCATACAATGGATCCCGATAAGCCGCGCGCGACGGCGCTGGCGGTGGATCGGGCTTCCGGGCGCATCGTGGCGGTGGGCGATGATGCTGAGATACGCGGGCTGGCCGGTCCGCTCACTGACACGCTTGACCTGCATGGGCGTGTAGCGCTGCCCGGCTTCATAGACGCGCATACCCACTTGCTCCACACTGCCCGGGCGCGGCTGAATGTGGACCTGCGGACGACGCACTCAGAGGATGAGGCGGTGGCGTTGGTGCGCCAGCGGGCAGAACGAACGCCGCCTGGCGCCTGGATTGTCGGGCAAAGTTGGGACAAAAACCAGTGGACGCCGCAGCAGTTCCCAACCAAAGCCGCACTCGATGGCGCCACGCCTGACCATCCAGTGGCGCTTTCAAGCCACGACTTCCATTCGCTGTGGGTGAACTCAGCGGCGTTGCACAGAGCAGGTATTGACGCGCAGACGCCTGATCCGCTCGCAGGCCGCATCGAACGCGATGCGAGCGGTGAGCCGACGGGTATGCTCTTCGAGGGCGAGGCGATGGCGCTTGTCGAGCGTGTGATCACGCCGGCCGACGACGAGACACTGCGCCATGAACTGCGCCAGGTCTTGGCCGAACTGCGCGCACGCGGCGTCACTGGCGTCCACAACATCGAGGACGCGCATAGCCTGCGTCTGATGCAGCGCCTGCGCGATGAAGGTGGTCTGGGGCTGCGCCTGTTGCTCTATATTCCGCGCGCTTCGCTGGGTGAGGCATTGCGGCTGGGGCTTACGGCGGACTTTGGCGACGACTGGCTGCGCTTCGCCGGTATCAAGGTGTTTATGGATGGCGCGCTTGGTTCGCAGACCGCCGCGATGCTCGGCGCCTATGAGGGACGGCCCGACAACCTGGGCCTGCTCACCACCAGTGAGGCGGAGATTACCCAGACGGTGCGCGCGGCGGCGGATGGCGGTGTGGGTGTCGCCATTCATGCCATTGGGGACCGCGCGGTGAAGACGGCGCTCGATGGCATCGAGACGATCCTGCATAGGCGGGCACAGGGGGGCGCCCCGGCGGATGCGCTGGCGTCGGTGGCGCGACGCTTCCGGCTCGAACATGTGCAGCTTGCCCGCCCCGAAGACATCAACCGCATGGCGGCGCTGGGGGTGATCGCCTCAGTGCAGCCCTTTCATGCCGTCGTTGACCGCTATACCGCCGAACGCTACTGGGGCGCTCGCTATAAACGCGCCTATGCCTATGAGACGATGCGGCGGACGGGTGTGCGACTGGCGCTTGGCTCCGATATGCCGGTGGATACCGCCGATCCACTACGCATTCTGCATGCGGCGGTGGCACGCCGCAACGATGAGACGCCCAACGCGCCGCCCTGGCTGCCCGATCAGGCGCTTTCAGTTGCGGATGCGCTGCGTGCCTACACGGTCGGCGCTGCCTATGCCGGAGGGCAGGAGTCGCGACAGGGGTCGCTCGCGCCTGGCAAGCTCGCTGATCTGGTCGTGCTCAACGACGATCCATTTACCCTGCCAGCCGAACGTCTGGCAGGCGCTGAGGTTGCCGCC
>JBDTAI010000172.1:0-12410 GCA_039924685.1 Ktedonobacterales bacterium | reverse complement strand
GAAGGCCCAGCCGCCAGGGAACATCAGCTCCGTGCGGATCATCATCGCGCCAAGTCCACCGAAGCACAGCATCAGTGACACCAGCACAAGATACTGGATGCCGACGACCTTGTGATCAGTGGTGAAGCGGAAGTAGCGAATCCACCCCTGGTCTTTGCCCGCCAGCCGCATCTCTTCGGTGTGGTCGGGGTCTTTCAGGCCCAGCGCCCAACTGATCGGATACTTGAGCGCGCCGATACCAATCATCCAGCCTGCCAGCAACAGGATGAAACCCAACAGGAAGCCCTGTTCAGTAAAGTTCGTCTGGGCAGTCGGCTCATTACCATAGCCGATCTTGTTCCATACGAGCTGTGATCCAACAATGTAGCCTATCGCCGCCAGAATGGCGCCGGTGAAATAACTGGGAAAGAGATTGCGCCACCATGGAGTTGCGGTGGTGGCGTGTGCGCCTGTGTCAGCGCCTGCGCGAACTGTCGCCATAGTGCGTCCTACCTTACTTGGCTGAATACTGCATGAAGAACGCTCAGGAACGTTGACCAGCGACGCCGACGAGGGCCATCGCGGGAAGTGATGGGAGGGTGAAGGATGAACTGGCCGCCGCATTTGGTGGCAGCGACTGCACCATCGCCTGGAAGTCGCTCTGGCTCATCACCACGACGGGCGTGTTCATGTAGGCGTGATAGACGCCACACAACTCGACACAGCGCACGGTGTAATCGCCGATCTTGTTGGGCGTTACCCACGTGTGCGCCATCTCGCCCGGCACGGCGTCCTGTTTGATACCCAGCTCAGGAATCCAGAACGAATGCTGCACGTCCAGCGAGGTGACGTTGAACTCAACGGGTTGATTCACCGGCAGATAGAGCGTGGTCGAACCCGCGTTTTTGTAGCCGGGATAGGCATACGTCCAGAGCCACTGCTGGCCGGTGACATTCACCTGCACAGAACTGGCGGGAGCCGCTGCTTCGATCTGCGCCAGGCCGGCGAACCCTACGATGTAGAGGAACAGCACCAGCGCGAACGAGACCAGCAGCCAGGAGATTTGCACCTGGGTGTTGCCGCGCATGGAAGGGCCGTCTTCGGTGGGCCGCGATGGAACGCGGAAGGCGAAGATCGCGTAGCCAGCGAAGACAACCACAAACATAAAGACGGGGATCGATGCGTAGGTGAAAATGTACATGATGTTGTACGCATCAATGTCGGTTTGCGACGCGAGGGTGGGGATGGCGCCATTCGCGGCCAGGATGGGGGCGATGATGTAATACACCACAGCGCCGACAATCGAGGCAATCACCCAGATAATCGTGGCGTTGCGGATGGCGTGAGGATGTGAGGTGTTCATGCTCGCTCTACCGCGCCTCTCTTCGGTTTATTGACTGTGCCGCACATGCTGCGGCGCTGGATACTGCGTTGGCGGCGCCGGATCAATGCTCTGGATACTCCACTACCTGGAATCTGCCAGAGATCGAGTTGGGGATGAACGACGCCGCGCATGAACGCAATCACTGGACCGTCACGGTGCCAGACATATAGCCCTTGGTGGACATCGGGCCACCGAAGCCGTTGAAGCCTGAGCCACACGGCACAAAGCACTGCCAGACATATTCACCGGGCTGACTCGGCGTCATGAACGAAAACGTTGTGACCGCTGGCTTGTTGGGCATACCAGCTGCATCAGCGTGTGTATCCGTGCTACCAGCCACCGGGACGGCGACATAGAACCAGGGCTGATGGGAACTGACGATAGAGTGGATCACGAACGTGTGCGAGATCGATGCCGCCACTCCATTCTGGGAGTCGGTGAGCGACTTGGTATCGTTGGCAGTATACACCTTGCCATCCAGGTTGATCGCATTCTGTTGGCCATTGTACGACACGCCCTGTGGCGCCAGGAAATAGTTGTCTACGAGGCTGGTGGGGCTGTCGTAGTTGGTGATCTCCATCGTGACGAGCGTATTGCGTGGCAGCGTGATGATGGGATCGGAGTACGTGACCCAGTTCACATTCTCCAGGCTGTTGCTGCCACACGTTGCATAGCGTGGATGTGTCTTGACGAAGTCGGGGTCAGAGCAGGGAGCAAACGGGAAAACATCTTCCTTTACGAAGACGCTGCCGTTTTGTGGGGCGCCGGTGACTGCGCCTGGGAGCCGCGCCTCATGGTTCAACAGGACGGCGACGCCCGCGACAATCAGCCCGACGACGATGACGAAGCTGAGTCCGCCGAGGTATCTGCGCATAATGCCCTCTCCAGCTTTCCAATAATGCCAGGATGTTCAGGATGTTCGCAGGGTCTTGTGGTTTGTCGGTGGCCGGCGCTGGAACGATCACTCTCCAGATGAGCATGATACCCGCAAGCAACACACCAATACGTTTTGCTGCGTTGGTAGCAACAGATGCGAGCGTCAGCCACAACACCACTCGCCCGCAAACACCTCTGTGTTCCGGTCTTGTATTGCAGAAGTACCACACAGCGTAGGTTGCTTCATGATGCGTTTGCACCATATTTTGGTACTTCCGCTGAAAAACCACCGAAAACAGGAGAAACTCGTGGCTGAAGATGCTTGTGAAGAGTGCTTTTCAAGATACCTCAAGATGTTTCAAGATGATTTTCAAGAATGCTTGCCATGTCCTTTACCTGGTCCTTTACCTGGTCCTTTACCTGCATGCTTCCCCTTGCCATGAGCGGCAGCGCCATGAGCAGCGTGAGGTTTCCCGCTCTGCCCCTTGCCGCCATGCCCCTTGCCGCCATGCCCCTTGCCGCCATGCCCTTTGCCATGACCCTCGCCCTGGCTCCCGTGGCCACTGCCCTCACCCTTGCCGTGGTCTTTACCAGCCGCTTTGCTCTGCCCGTTGCCATGCCCGTTGCCATGCCCGTTGCCCGCCGGGGTGTGGCGCGGCGCTGGTGTTGGCGCATGGATCGCCAGCGTATGTGTATGCGACGCCTGTGGCGCGCGGCGTTGGGTATTCTGGGTATTCAAGGTCGTGATCATGCTGCTTCCCAGGCCGCTGGCTGCGCTGGGCGTGGTGTTGCGCGCACTCTGGACAACTGGCGGTCGTGTGAGGGTTGGCGGAAACAGCAAGCTGTTATGCAGGCCATACCCAACCAAAAAACTGCCGACGCCGCCCGCCACCAACAACAGCTTCACTGTAGACTGCGCGCCCGCTGAAAGGGGATGTGACAGGCGTAGCCACTGCCACCCATCCCGCCTGTTCCAGCCATCCCAGCCATTCCCCCGACTGTCGGCGACTGCGCCAAACCACTTGCGCATGCTCTCACGCATTGTGCTGGTCCTCACTTCTCACCCTCGCTCATACTCACATCGCATACGAGTAACTCATCTATCGGCAATCAGCGGTTCATCCCTGGCAATCCTGAGCAGGCAATAGCCACTACCTCTGGGCAATACGGGCTGTAGATATCCCTCGCATCCCTCGCACAAGTGGCGCCGCCATGCGGCCTTGTGTGCTGCTATAAAAGGGTACTGGCACGCGACTTGCACACAGAAATAGTGGAGTGTCGGCATATCTCAAGCCTTCTGTAAGGCTGCGCCGCGCTTACAGGCGCCAGGATCACCTGGTATCTTTGACTGCTCGATGGATATTTGGCGCTGAGGACATGAGTAGCCGAGGACAAGAGAAAAAGGAGCCTCGATGTGAGTACGAAACAGCCGTATACCGGCGACGCCGCGTTTGGCCCGAATGACACCGCCGATTCGACGAGTTCGACTGGCGCGAAGGTGGGCGACGCGGTGAATCAGGCGAAACAGGCGGCAGGCAACCTGACCGATCAGGCGCAGCAGAAGACCGGGCAGGTAGTTGATCAGGTGAAGCAGCAAGCCACTTCACAGGCGTCCACGCAGAAACATGTCGCGGCGCAGAGCCTGAGCGGCGTGGCGCAGGCCGTGAGCGGCTTCAGCCAGCAGTTGCGACAGAACAACCAGGAGCCACTGGCGCACTATACCGATCAGGCGTCGGGGCAGTTGCAACGCATGTCGTCATATCTGCAAAACCGCAATGTGGGCGAGATCATTGACGACGTGGAGGATATTGCGCGGCGTGAGCCTGCGCTCTTCCTGGCGGGCGCCTTCGCCGTGGGCATCCTGGCGGCGCGTTTCCTCAAGAGCAGTGGCAGTCGCGCCAACCAGGCCAGCAACGACCGCTCTGCAAATAGCGGTCGTTCGTATGGGTCATACAACACCTCTGGATCACCGTATGCGACGTCTGGCTACAACTACCCACAGCCGCGCACAGGCACGCAAATGGGCGGGCGCAGCCAGTTTGGCGCCGCAAAGAACACGCCGGATGGCATCTATGATCCCGGCACAACGGGCCAGGATGCCCGTGAGGTGCATTTCTAGCGTCCCCGCACGACGCACTGAGTAAGGAGGTACACCGTGCAGACGCCACAAGACAACCGCTCACTTGGCGAACTATTCACCGATCTGGCGCGTGACATGAGCAATCTGGTGCGTCAGGAAGTCACGCTCGCCAGGACTGAGATAACCCAAAAGATGACTGGCGCGAGCAAAAACATCGCCTTCCTGGCGATTGGCGGCTTTGTCGCCTACGCAGGATTCCTGGTGTTGCTTGCCGCGATCACACTGGCGCTGATCCAGCTTGGCATCACCTGGTGGCTGGCGGCGCTGATCGTCGCCGTGGTGGTGATCGGTGTTGGCTATTTCCTGTTACAGATTGGGTTGAGTGGGCTGAAGCGCACCAGTCTCGCTCCGCAGCAGACCATTGAAACCCTGAAGGAGGACGCCACATGGGCGAAAGAACAGACGACATAAGGCCGTTCGATGCAATGGATGACGGAACCTACGCCGATCCAGTGGAGGGTGCGCCAGTGAATGACATGGACGACGCGGCGCTGGTGGAGAGCGGTTCGGCGCGTGACGACGATGCCGTGGTAGCCCGCAGGGTATCACCCGGCGACGACTATGACGCCACAATCGATACGAATGAGGACGATCCCGACGCGATCCGTGAGGACATCCTGCATACGCGGTCGCAGATGAGTGGCACGATAGACGCCATTCAGGAGAAGCTCAGCCCGCAGCGTATCGCCAATCAGGTGACGGATAGCGTGAAGGACGCCACCATAGGGAGAGCGCAAGATATGGTGAGTAACGTCAGCGAGTCGGCGAAGGGCTTTGGCTCGACGCTGATGGAGACAATCCGCGAGAATCCCATTCCGCTGGCGCTGGTAGGCCTCGGCGTTGGCTGGCTGGTGTATAGGGCCCGCTCAGCAAACAACCAGCACACCTCCCAGTCCTACGGGCAGGAGAATCGCCGCCAGTCGTACCGTGTGCCTGTGTATCAGGGTGAGTATACAGCGACGAACTACCCCGGCAACTACACCGGTTCGCAGTATCAGGGCTACACCGGCTATACCGCTGACCAGTCGAGCGGCGGGGTACGCCAGCGTGTCAGCGACGCCGCAGCCGCTGTGAGCGACAAGACGAGCGATTTGGGCGATACCGTCAGCGCCAAGGCCGGTCAGTTGGCGGATACTGCGCAGGACGCGGCAGGGCAGCTTGGCTATCAGGCCCAGTATCAGGCGCAACGGGCGCAGGGCTGGTTCCAGCGCAGCCTCGATGAAAATCCCTTGATGCTGGCAGCCATCGCGCTGGCGGCAGGCACAGCGGTTGGTCTGGCGATCCCAGAGACACGGCAGGAAAACCAGTTGATGGGACCGGCTCGTGACACCCTGCTCGACCGCGCGCAGGATGTGGCGCAGGATACCGCGCAGAAGGCGCAGCAGGTGGCAAAGACGGCGGCTGGCGCCGCAACCGATGCCGCCAAGCAGGAGGCCAACCGACAAAACCTGGCGCCCGGCTCGCTCACTGGCCCAAACAGCCAGAGCACCTCAAACAGCCCGGTGACGCATTAGCCTGTAGCTGTTGTGGCCTCACCCAAGCCCCTCTCCGCGCGGAGAGGGGCTTTTGCATGGGATATTCATGCCCAAACAGCGATACGCTACGAGCGCCGACATTCCTAACCAGAACACGCACATTTCCCTTGTGGCCAGTGGGAGAGATACAGTCATGGGAACATGATCATACATGCAGCGTCCTGACTACAAGGCGGGTGAATAGATGCGCAACACCCCCTGCCTCATCAGACGACATAAAGAGCCTCACAGGCGAGGGAGACACGGCTCCTCCCTCGTACGGCAGTCGAGCAAGGGGCTGTCGCTCACGGTTGATTACGAGGGCATGTGCTCGCCGCCTCCGACTACTTCACCACCAACCAGCAGGTGATGGTAGCCTATGTGCCGATGCACGGCGTCCACACGATCTATGCGACGACTGGTGATCTGTCCGCCTGGCTGCGCAGGATTGGTCTGGTGGCTCTCATCAGTCTGGCCATCATACAGGGGCTCGCAAACGTCCGTCTGCGGTAGCGGCGTCTCTGTCAGAAGCGCAAGCTGTACGCTGACCCAATGTGCAAGGGGCAGCTTCGTACAGGTCCGGATCACCTGAATGCGAGGGGTTGATTGTATGGCTTCCGGCATCTACCGCATTACCATCAAAGGACATCTCGACGTGGAGTGGTCGGATTGGTTTGACGGGTTGGCCGTCACGCTGGCGGAGAATGGCGAAACCATCCTCACAGGCCCAATCGTTGATCAAACCGCCCTGCATGGGGTGCTGATCAAAATACGCGATTTGGGCCTGCCCCTGCTCTCGCTCACTCGTCTAGAGCCTGAAGGAAGTACCTGACCGGGTTTCAAGCGAGGCCACTGGCGCCGCCTGGCGCCGCCTCCATGTCACATCTTATTTGCCGCCCCGGCTTTTCCAGTCTTCGAGCGACAGCACCTCGTCAACGATACCATAGGCGCGGGCGTCTTCGGCGCTCATCCAGTAGTCGCGGTCGGTGTCGCGCTGGATGCGTTCGAGCGGCTGGCCAGTGTGGAACGCGATGATGTCGTTGATGACAGTGCGCTGGCTCAACATATATTTGGCGTAGATTTCGATGTCGGTGGCCTGCCCGCCCGGCCCTTGCTGCACCAGCGGCTGGTGCATGTGAACGCCCGCATGCGGAAGGGCATAGCGGCTGCCAGGATCGCCCGCCATCAGCAGGATTGTGCCAAAGCTGGCGGCGAGGCCGACACAATAGGTGGAGATCGGGCAGCGCAGCAAGCGCATGGTGTCATAGATCGCCAGCCCCGCAGTGATCACGCCGCCCGGCGAACTGATGTACATGTTGATCGGGCGGTCGGTGTTCTCGCTGGCAAGGAAGAGCAGTTCGGCGACTACCAGGCTGGCCAGTTGATCCTCGATGGGGCCGTTGACCATCACGATGCGCTCACGCAACAGCCGTGAGAAGAGGTCATAGGCGCGTTCGCCGCGCGCGCTCGCCTCGACGACAGTAGGCACGAGCAGGCTGGTGGGCTGCGGCGCCTGCGCTTCGGCGCGTGCTGTGGCGAAGGATAGGGGTATCATGGGAATGGATCCTTTCGGGGTGGTGTCGAAGTGGCAGAGTTGGTAAGAGACTTCAGTCCCAAACATCGCTTGCGTCGGGCATTCAGGGCTGCGAACCCTCATCTTCGGCGGCGCGCACGAAGTAGTAGTGGATGCGGCGGACGCCCTGCGGGCCTGGCTCTTCGAGGATGCTCGCCAGCAGCCAGCCCTCGGCGCCAAGTGCCTGCAATTGCTCCTCGTCCAGTGGCGCCTCTTCGCGGGGATCGCGGGTGACAACCTTGTACTCCCAGCGTGTGGGCGCAATGCGCTCATAGACGATGGGCAGTGGTAGCGTGACGCCTGGTTTGGCTGCTTCTTCCAAGTGCGCAAGCGCGCGCCGCGCATGGTCGGGCAGATAGGTCATCGGGTAGGCAGCGCTGTGTCGCATAGGACATCTCCTTGTTACGCGGTGTTGCGCGGTGTTGCGCGGTGTTGCGCGGTGAGTCGAAATCTGTGGTGAACAAGTCGTGAACAGTCGGTGAACGACAGGTGATACTCGAACAATACGCGGCGTGGGCGCCTGGAGAAAGGCAAAAGTGATGCTGTCGGCATATGTGATGGCGTGGGGTATGCTGAGAGCATCGTTTGTCGGGTATACTGATACGAGTTATGAGATGAAGGGGCGCATCTGACGCCCGTACCAGACATGCAGCATAGTTGCAGCATAGTTGCGGAGGGATGGCGATGGACGACTTGCAGCAGACGATAGGCGCGATCATCCGCCGTGAGCGCCGCGACCGCCGCCTGACGCTCAAAGAACTTGCCGAGCGATCAATCATCTCGGTGGTCTATCTTGGCGAGATCGAGCGCGGCAAGAAGTATCCCTCACCCATCGTGCTGGAGCGGCTGGCGGCAGGGTTGGATATAGAGGTTGCCGATCTGCTTGAACTGATCGCAGTCGAGCTGCGTGCGGCGCAACAGCCCGCCCTTGCGCGTCCCTTCGGTTTTACACAGCGCCAGCAGCCACAGGCCGCCCAGCCAGAAAGTATCATCATCGGCGGGCGCGTGGGCAATGTCGTCAACATGGTGGGTATGCTTGTCGCATGACCAGACCACCGAAAGAGACGCCATCTACGCATATGCAACCGAATAGCGCCACGCCTGCTCATGATGCGCCAACCGGTGAGCGCCTTCACAAGTTTCTGGCGCGGGCGGGGGTCGCATCGCGCCGCCATGCCGAGGAACTGATCGTGGCGGGCGCGGTGTCAGTCAACGGGCGGGTAGTGCGCGAACTGGGGACACGCATTGATCCCGCGCAGGATGAGGTGGTTGCTCTGGGCGAACGGGTGCAGCCGCCACACACACTGCTCTATGCGCTGCTCTACAAACCAACCGATGTGGTGACGACGGCCTATGATCCACAGCGGCGGCAGACCGTGCTCGATCTGCTGCCGGAGGCATGGCGTGAGGCGCGGGTCTATCCCGTCGGACGACTCGACCGCGATAGCGAGGGGCTGTTGCTGCTGACCAACGACGGCGATCTGGCGCTACGCATGACACATCCGCGCTATGCCCTGACGAAGGAATATCATGCGCTGACGGTAGGCATTCCCACCCGCGCCACGCTGGCGGACCTCGCCGAGGGTATCCAGCTACCGGGCGAGACACGACCGACGGCGCCCGCCCATGCCTGGATCATCCGTCCAGAGGGCAACGGCGCATGGGTCGGTGTGGAGTTGCATGAGGGTCGCAACCGGCAGGTGCGGCGCATGCTGGGCGTGGTAGGCTATCCGGTGCGACGACTGATCCGCACACACGTTGGCCCGCTGACGCTGCATGGGTTGGAGCCGGGCCAGTCACGCCTCTTGACGGCGGACGAGGTGGCCAGACTCAAGCGCGCAGTCGGCCTTGCCTGATACAAAACCTGACGCGCAAGCCTTGACATCGTCACAAGCGCAGGCTATACTTCAAGTACTTCAGGTCTGGCATGGCGGTTGGCTCCTTGTGCATATGACACGTTAAACACATGTCCTGCTTGAAGCACTCTTTGCGGGAGTGGCGCAGTGGTAGCGCAATTGCTTCCCAAGCAATGGGTCGCGGGTTCGAATCCCGTCTCCCGCTCCATATCATAAAGACACAGGCCAGATGTCAGATGTGGTCTGTGTCTCTTTTTGCGCTTGCTTGGCGTTGTGCCTTTTCAACTCGTGCTCATGTGCTCTCCTCGGGGAGTCTTCAATTCAAGCGCCTTTGCCGGAACGGGGCGCTACTCATCCCCACTCCCAAGATGGGGCTTTCTGGCCCCGCTCTGCAAGGTTGACATGGCGGCGTCATAGCATCTCTGGCGGGCGACCACGATAGGCGGCGTCGAGTACGTCTACGATGTGCAGCACAGCCATCTCTGCGCCAGCCTGCCGCAACAGCGCCCGCATCTGCAACTGGCAGCCTGGATTGGCCGTCACCACTGCCTGCGCCTGGGTGGCGAGCACATGCGCGACCTTGCGCTTGCCCAACTGCGCTGCCATCTGCTGGCGTGTGATGTTGTAGACGCCTGCGCTGCCACAACAGAGCGCCGACTCCTCCATCTCCACCAGTTCGAGGCCAGGAATTGCCTCCAGGAGCGCGCGCGGCTGGCTGCTGATGCGCTGGGCATGCGCCAGATGGCAGGCATCCTGATAGGTCACGCGCAGAGGCAGCGGCTCGAAGTGTGTATTCAGTTCGCCCTGCGCCAGCAACTCGCCCAGCAACTCCGAGACATCGCGCACCCGACCAGCGAACGCCGCAGCGCGCGGCTGCCATGTCGCATCGTCACCCAGCAGCCTGCCATATTCTTTGAGCGCCGAGCCGCAGCCAGCAGCGTTGATCACAATGTAGTCCGCCCCTGACTGCTCGAACGCCTGAATGTTGCGCATGGCTAGCGCCCGCGCCCGCTCCATCTCGCCGGAGTGGGTGGTGATCGCGCCGCAGCATTGCTGCCCGGACGGCACGACCACCTCATAGCCGTTGATGTTCAGCACCCGGATCGTGGCGCGGTCCGTCAGCGCGAAGACCGTTCCCATCACACATCCGGCGAAGAGCGCCACCCGCCCGCGCCGCGCCACGCCAGCCAACGGCGGGTAGCTGCGGTCATCGGGCGTGAAGAACGCATCGGGCAGATCGGGCGGCAACGCCTCGAGGTCGCGCAACCCCAACAGGCCGAGCGCGCCACTGCGCCGCGCCAGCCAACGCGCTCCGAACCGCTGATAGAACCGCAACAGGCCACCCATCTGGCGAAAACGCCGGTTGTCAGCAAAGAGGCCGTCGAAGATCAGCGCGCGGGCGGCGAACTGCCAGAAGGGGCGCGGACGGGCACGTTCGATCTGGGTGCGCGCCGTCTCCACAAGCTGGCCATACTCCACGCCGGAGGGGCAGACCGCCTCACAGGCGCGGCAATCCAGGCACTCATACATCTGGCTGATGAAGGTGGGATCGGTGAGCGCGAGATCACCACTGGCGACGGCCTGGATCAGATGGATGCGCCCACGCGGCGACGACGCCTCGCGAAACGTCTCGACATAGGTTGGGCAGGTGGGCAGACAGAAGCCGCAGCGGATACATCGTTGCATGATCGCGTCCTGCGGCTGATCGGGTCCGCTAAAGCCGAACGATTCCAACGGCGTCTGCTTCGCATTCGACGTTCCTTCATCTGTCGTTATCGGGATCATCTCCGTCTCCGCACCCATCGCATACCTCCCGCACCTGCCACCATATCAACTCGTGGTCCACATCACATCACTACTATGTCAAACGACATCTATACGCCAGTCGTCGCGCACGCTATACTGCACTGTACCGCACTTGTTCGTCTGTTCTCTTTTCTCGTGTGAGGGGCGCCGTATGACATACCTCCTCAGTTGGTCACTCAGCATACCCGCTGTGGCGTTTGCGCTGCCAGTGATTCCTGCGATTCCCATGTCTGTTCTCATCACCATAGGCGTTGTGCTGGCGCTGATTGTGTTGCTGCTGCTGCTGGCGAGTTGGCGGTTAGGACGCGAGGCGCGACAGCTGCGCAAGGCCAGTCGTCCCGGACGCGAACATTCGGCGCAGGCGGCGCAGGCGCAGCCACAGGGAACGCTGCCCACCACCAGCTTTGCGCGCAATGGCCGCATCGGTGATCCGCTCAATGTGCGTGTAGTGGGGACGGCCTCGCAGTTGGGGTTGGCATTTGCCAACGCGGGCTGGTACCGCGCCGACGAGATCACGCTGGTCACCGCCTGGCGCATCAGCGTGGATGCGGTGCTGGGGCGCAAATATTCGACGGCGCCCGTCAGCAGCCTTTTCCTCTATGGTCGCCGCGAAGACTACGCCTATGAGCGTCCTGGGCGCAACGTGCGCCAGCGCGATCATGTGCGCTTCTGGGATAGCGGCCAGCGCGGCCCGGATGGACGCACGCTCTGGGTCGGCGGCGCCACACGCGACATCGCCGTGGAACTCTCGAAGGTGAACCATTTGCCCACCCACAAGATCGCGCCCGATGTGGATGACGAACGCGATCAATTGGTGAACGATCTGGCGCGCACAGGCTGGGTCGTCGCGGAGCAGTATGTGATTATCGGGCCGCCGGAGCAGCGCGTGAACGGCGGCGGCGACCACTATCAAATTGATGGGCGTGTGGCCGCGCTGACCCTGGCGAACATGCCGCTGTTGCCATTCACTGCCACCAATGTGCGCAAGCCACTGGTTCCGTTCGTGCAGGCGGCGGGGCGGTTGTTGCGCTGGCGGCTGCCCAAACGTGGAAACGAGATTGCCCAGGCACACGCCGCAAACCAGGTCAAGACGCCCGACACGATACCCAGCAAGCGCACGCGATAATCGCCAACATCCCCACGCCTGTAGGGGCGTTCGGTCGGTTGGCGCTCGTTACATCTGCGCAGCACATACGTCGTCTGTCGTCTGGGGCTAGCAAATTGTATCTACGCCTCTCCGCCGCAGGGGAGGCGTTTTTCGTGTGTATGGTAAACTCCTCGT
>JBDTAI010000171.1:0-8330 GCA_039924685.1 Ktedonobacterales bacterium | reverse complement strand
TGCGTGTGTTGACTGCGGCTGGCGTGGCAATCGTCTCTACCTGCCCATTAGTAGAACGCACGATCAGCTGCGCCTCGTGCACCGGTCGCCTGCCGGACGCCGCTGGCGCCAGCGTGCGCCGGATGTCGAGTTCCGTCTCGCCTGCGCGCACGTTAAGCGCCACCTCGGCAGGGCCGCCACTATGTGGCAACAGCGATTGCAGGCTTTGACGCGACTCTTCGCTCACCAGCGGCGCACCATAGAGCGCGAAGTAGATTGCCTCGAACAGCGTGGACTTGCCCGATTCATTCTGCCCCTCGATCAGGATCGCGCCGTGTTGTGGAAAACGCAGATCGATGTCGCGTAGGTGTTTGAGCGCCTTCACACGCAACCGCTGCAACAGGATCATCGCTCGCTCTCCTTATCTGCGCCATCTGCCTCTACGCCATCTGCCTCTGCGCCACGATCCGCCGTTCGCAGGCGAGCGATCAGCAACGCTGCCGCCGCATGCAGATCGATCGCGTCAGTATCGGCGCCAGCAACGATACGTTCCTCCACCAACCGCTCGATCTCGTGCAGCGGTGAGATCTGCCCAGCGCCGTCACGCTGGGCAGGTCGGCCGGGCAGCGCAGGCGCGATCAGGCGCAACCCCGACGTATCAAGATCAAAGGAGAACGCCTGCCGCTGGCCCTCTGCCAGAATGTCACGCAAGGCAAGCAGGTGATACTGCTCGCGGGTGAGCGGCCCAGTGAGGCGCAGGCGAGTGATTGTCTCTGGCGTGCAGGCGGCGCTCACGTCAGCGCGGATCACATCCAGCAGGTCAGCTGAGCGCGGAGCGCGTGTTGCGGATGAAGTGGATGTCGCGGATGTTGCCGGCCAGAGGCGTGATGTGGGGATGATCAGGTCGGCGCGCGGCTGTTCCGGGGTGCGGATATGTTCAGCGCTGACAAGGCCGGAACGGTCGAGTGTAAGCCAGGTGAATCCAGCATGTCCCGACGCGCCGCCAAACTCCATGCGTTCACTGGCGCCGACGACGATCACGCCACGTCCATTGAAGGTGTCGCGCGCATAGCGGTGAATATGACCTGCGACAACCACCCGCAGCATTGGTGGCAGTGCGGCAAGGCTGGTGTGGGTGACGATTCGCTCGCCCTCATTGGGACGGCACAATCCCTCGATGGCGCTGTGCAACACCAGTAATCCCACATCCGCCTGCGCTAGCGTATCGTCAGGATCGTCAAGCGCGATACCTGCCAACGGATCGCTTCCCGGCGGCGCGACGGGATTATTCGAGAGGCCAACCACCGCCAGTCGCAGGCCGTCGAATTGAAACACACAGGGGGCGAGCGCATCGTTGCGCGGAAAGTACGTCAGCGCGCCCAACTCGGCGTAGATGCGTTGTGGCGCCTCACCGCCGCTCTCGGTCGCCAGACGCGGCGTATCGTGGTTGCCGCCTATAGCGACGCAGGTGATGCCAGCCGACCGCAATCGCGCCAGTTCCCCCGCAACAAAGGCGCGATCCTGGTTGGCAGGGGTTGGCGTATCGAAGAGGTCGCCAGTGTTGATAAATAGCCGCGCGGCACGTGTGATGGCGTAATCTACAGCGGCGCTGAAGCCTGCCCGCAACCGTGCGCGGCGCTCGGCGCGGCGCAGAGGCGCGAGGCGCGGCAACGCCGGTGAGAGATGATTATCGCCCGTCACGACAACACCAATAGCACGCTGCCCCCGCTCAATTGCCTTGCTTGCATCGCTTGCATCGCTTGCATCGCTTCCCGCCGCAGTCACACGCGCCTCCCTCACAACATCATCGTTATCAAGCGTGGAGGCAGTGTATGGCGCGCAAGTCGTGAACGTCAAATCCCACATGGCATGGTAGGACTATGGTTCTGTTAGCGCGAAGAAGCTGCCATCAACTACAATTCATTACGCTATTGCCGTCAACGGATCGGCGGCGATGAACAAAAAAGCAAAGTGAGCACGAGGGAAGGCAGGCGATCATGGCGAGCGAGACAGGCTATCCACGGCTGGATGGCAAGGTATGCCTGGTAACGGGCGCGACATCGGGCATCGGCAAGGCGACGGCAATCGGGCTGGCGAAACTGGGCGCGCAGGTAGTGATGGTGGGCCGCAACCCCACCAAAAGCGCGATGGCGCTCGACGATGTGCGGCGACAGAGCGGCGTGGATACTGTGCAGTTGCTGCACGGTGACCTCGCCTCGCTGGCCTCGGTACGCGCCCTGGCGGCGGATTTTCTTTCGGCGCACGATTCGCTTTATGCGCTGGTGAACAATGCGGGCGTGATGCAACTCAGGGGGACGCTCTCGCAGGATGGCTTCGAGAACAACTTTGCTGTCAACTACGTTGCGCCGTTCCTGCTCACCAACCTGTTGCTCGGCGCCATCAAGGCCAGCGCCCCGGCGCGCATCGTCAACGTCTCTTCGGCGGCGCACTATAGCGGCAAGCTGAATCTCACTACCGTGCGCCAGACAACGGGCGGCGGCATGTTCGGCCTCTATAGCCGCTCCAAGTTGGCGGTCGTGCTCTTTACCTACGAACTGGCGCGACGGCTTGCCGATACGGGTGTGACCGCCAACTGCCTGCATCCTGGCGTGGTCGCCACCAACCTCGGCTCCAGCAGCGGTGTGCTGGTAGACGCCTTCTTCAACCTGGGCCGCCCGCTGCTCACCAGTCCCGAAAAGTCGGCGGAGGCGTTGATCCGGCTGGTGGCCGATCCAGCGCTGGCGACCGTCACTGGCCAATACTTCAATGTGCTGAAATCGGCACGCTCGGCGCCAGTATCGTATGATACGCAACTCGCCAGTCATTTGTGGAATGAGACAGCGCATTGGGTGGGCCTCACCACACCTGCTGTGGACGCCTCCGCAAGCTGATCGCACCCTGCTCTGGGACCTGCCCTATGGATTGTTGACGATCACCAGAATGTCCACCTGGTTGGTGTTGATGGTATCCGGCGAGATGGTGACAGTGAGAGTGGAGGAACTGGAGGCGCCTTTGGTGGCAAGCAGCGAGGTTGAGCCATTGCTGGTGAAGGTGGAGACCTGCGACCACCCTTTGGTGGGAATCTGTTGCTGATAGTAGCTGACCACGGCGCTGGCGGCGGCTGTGGCGCAGAACCCGACCTCATCGTTGCCACCGATGTTTTCGGCAAGTATCAGCGTGGAGCCGGGGAAGCTCGGTACATTGGCTGGCAGCGCAATCTTGACACTGGGCGTGGCTGTGCAAATATCGGCGACACCCGCTTGATTGCCCTGCCCACTCTGTGGCGTGAAGGTTGGCGTGGGCGAGCCTGATGTTGTAGTCGAGGTTGTTGCGCCGCCAGTCCCGCCAGTGCTCGCCGTCGTGGCTGTCGCTGACGCCGAACCGCCAGGCGAACCAGCAGCGCACGCCGCCAGCAGCGCAAGACAAACCAGCAGCCCCAGAACAACTATCACTCCTACCCACTGTTGTCTCACCCGTCGCTCCTCCGTCCGTCGCATACGCTCCCCCTCTATGTATCGTTGTATCGTTGATGTACCTCAAATGTCTGTCTCCAGCCAGCGCCGGCGGGCTTGGTGACATCAGCTCGGAGGCGCGACTTCAGCCGCTGGCCGCTGCACAATCGCGTGATGCGGCCGCGATCCCTTGTCTGCGCGCCCATCGTACCATGCCGTAGCCCCACCCACCAGATACAACGGATGAAACTGCCAAAACAGGCAGCACGGCAGGCAGGTAGCGAGCGATGCTTGACGGCGCCGCTCACACAATGCTATACTTATATCCGAGTTATCCAGTCGGAATAAGCGCAAAATCGGCGCACCTTCGGCTTGTAGGCGATGAGGAGGATCGATATGTTGCGCGTTTCTACACGCGGCGAGTATGGCGTCCGCCTCATGGTGGACCTGGCGCGGCACTACGGTGGCAGCCCACGCTCACTTACTGAGATCAGCCAGTCGCAGGGTCTCGAACTCAAGCAGCAGTATCTCGAACAACTGGTGCGGTCGTTGCGCGAGTATGGGCTTGTGGAGTCCACCCGTGGCGCACACGGCGGCTACCGCCTGAGTCGGTCGCCAGCGGAGACGCGCATGAGCGATGTGCTGCGCGCCCTCGAAGGTCCGATTGCGCCGATGATCTGCGCCACAGAAGGCGACATGGGGGTGATCTGCGACCGGCTTGACGGCTGCTCCACCAAATACCTCTGGTCGCGGGTACGTGACGCCATCGTAGCGACGCTCGACGCCACCACGCTTGCCGATCTCCTGCGCGAGGCCGACACCGAAACTGCGCTGATGGGCAAAACAGGGGTGACGCAATTCGTCACACTCACGCCATCGCTCAACCGCAACGTCACCAAAGCCAGTTCCGCCGCCCACATGGGCGAGTTGGGCGGCAACCCATAACCCACCATAACAGATCATCACAGACAACGTCACATCACCATCTTCTCAGGAGGGCATCAACCTACACATGGAGACCACTACCGCTCCCGTTGCGTCCGATACCAGCACGGCAGGACCTGCGGAACTGATTATCCTCGACCTGCATGCCAGCATCGAGGGCAAAGAGATTCTGCGCGGCGTCAACCTGACGATCCAGCAAGGCCAGACACATGCCCTCATGGGGCCGAACGGTTCTGGCAAGAGCACGCTTGCCAACGTGATCATGGGGCATCCCAAGTACGTCGTCACGCAGGGTGAAGTCCTGTTCCGCGGCTACAACCTGCTGGAGCTTTCGCCGGATAAGCGCGCCCGCCTGGGACTCTTCCTGGCGTTCCAGTACCCCTCCAGCGTGCCAGGCGTCACGGTGGCGAACTTCCTGCGCCGCTCGCTCGAAGCCAAGCGCGAAGGCTTTGATCCCACAGCAGCCAACCGGCCAAGCGGACAGGTATCCAAGCGCAAGGGCATACCCCCGGCCGAGTTCCGCAAACTGCTCAACGAGAAGATGAAGCTGCTCAAAGTGGATACCAGCTTCATCAACCGCTACATCAACGAAGGCTTCTCTGGCGGCGAGAAGAAACGCGCCGAGATCCTTCAGATGGCGATGCTCAACCCGACGATGGCGATCCTCGACGAGACCGACTCCGGCCTGGATATTGATGCGCTGCGCACTGTCTCAGAGGGCGTTGACGCCCTGCGCGGCCCGAATCTTGGCGTGCTGATCATCACCCACTACCCGCGCATCCTCAGCATGATCAACCCAACGGTGGTGCATGTGATGTCCAAAGGGCGCATCATCCGCGAGGGTGGCCCGGAACTCGCGCTTGAACTCGAGCAGAAGGGCTACGAGTGGCTCACCGGCGAGAAGGAAGAGGAGTAGGCGAGTCCACTCTCGACCTTGAAAGGCCGGAGCACGGTACGAGACAGGGACTACAGTCCCTGTGCTGGGACCAAATCATAAGGGGAGTACAGCGATGATCAAAGCGACAGATACAGCGGGCGTGGTTAGCGAGCATACAACGGCTGGCGGCTCATCTGGCGTTGCGATTGAGGCGCTGGCTCCCCACGCCGACTTCCCCATCCTCAGCCGTGAGATCAACGGTTCGCCGCTGATCTTCCTCGATAGCGCCGCCTCGTCGCAGAAACCCAGCGCCGTGCTCGATGCGATGGACCACTTTGCGCGCACCTCCTACGCCAACATCCATCGCGGCGCCTACACGCTCAGTGAAGAGGCCACCCAGGCATATGAGCGGGCGCGCAAGAAGATCGCCCGCTTCATCAACGCCCGCACAGCCCGTGAGGTGATCTATACCCGCAACACCACCGAGAGCATCAATCTGGTGGCCCGCAGTTGGGCCGACGCCAATCTGCACGCGGACGACGCGATTCTGCTGACGGAGATGGAGCATCACAGCAATATCGTCCCCTGGCAGCTTGCTGCCGCGCGCACCGGCGCCCACCTCGTCTACGTCCCCGTCACCGATGATGGCGAGCTTGATCAGGACGCTTATACCCATCTCCTGGAGCAACATCACCCCAAACTTGTCGCCATCACCCAGATGTCGAATGTGCTGGGGACGCTGCCACCCGTCAAACCAATGATTGACC
The DNA here is from genome assembly GCA_039924685.1 of Ktedonobacterales bacterium. Lineage (GTDB taxonomy): Bacteria > Chloroflexota > Ktedonobacteria > Ktedonobacterales > JADMIN01 > JBDTAI01. The sequence goes on along the minus strand of JBDTAI010000171.1, from coordinate 2,310 downwards.
AGGCGCATGCTGTCGGCGCGCTTGTGCTGCTGGATGGCGCGCAGAGCGTGCCGCATCTGTCGGTGGATGTGCGGGCGCTGGGTTGCGACTTTCTGGCGTTCAGCGGCCATAAGATGCTGGGGCCAACGGGAATCGGCATTCTCTGGGGGCGACAGGAGTTGCTGGAAGCCATGCCTCCATTCATGGGCGGCGGCGATATGATCCGCGAGGTACGACTCGATGCCTCGACCTGGAACGACCTGCCGTGGAAGTTCGAGGCGGGTACACCGGCCATCATTGAGGCGGTAGGGCTGGGCGCGGCGGTAGACTACCTGAGCGCGTTGGGCATGGAGCGTGTGCGCGCCCATGAGCATGCGCTGACACAGTACGCGCTCGAGCGACTTGCGGCGGTTCCCGGCATGACGATCTATGGCCCACCAGCGGATCGGCGCGGCGGCGTGGTGTCATTCACACTTGGCGACATCCATGCGCACGACCTGGCGACGCTACTGGACCGCGACGGCATCGCCATTCGCGCGGGCCACCACTGCGCGCAGCCGCTGATGGAACGCTACCATCTGGCCGCCACCGCACGCGCCAGCTTCTATGTCTACACCACGTCGGCGGAGATTGATACGCTTGCCGATGCGCTCATCCGCGCCAACGCGGTATTTGCGCTATAGCGCTGTAGTAGCTGGCCAGCGGCTGAAGCCGCGCCTGGAGGGGCTGGTGCCCCGCAAAGCTTGCCTGCGCAGGCTGGAGATGATGTATTTTTGTTGGCGCAACGGTTCTTGAATGTCGCCAATGGAGGCGATGCACACGATGGACGATCTCTACCGGCAATACATCCTTGATCATTACCGCGAACCGCGCAACCACGGCCATCTCGATCAACCCGACATCCATGCGGCTGATACCAATCCGCTCTGTGGCGACCGGATAGAGATCGATCTGACGCTGGACGGCGACCGGGTGAACGAAGTACGCTTCGAGGGACGGGGTTGCGCCATCAGCCAGGCGTCAGCCTCGATGCTCACCGAACGTATCGAAGGGGCGACGCTCGACGAACTGCGGGCGCTCACTCCGCAGGACATGCTTGAGATGCTGGGCGTCGAGATTGGTCCGGCGCGGCAACGCTGCGCGCTGCTCTCGCTGCGGGTGCTGCACCAGGGCATCGGTGGCCCCTACACCGGGCGCTACGGCGACCTTGACGACGACGAGTAGGAGAGGGGTTGGGGTGAGGTCTACACTACTGCGGTGGCAGCGACCGCAGATAACCCCCATAGATGAATGTTGGCGTCGGCCCATCCACCACCACCCCAAGCGATACGCCACTACCAAAGGGATATGTCCCAATCAAGGTGTAGGCGCCCGTCGCCGGATCCAGTGTGAAGAAATTTTCCACATTCGTTCCGCTGTCAGTGGGGCTTTGTGGAGCAACGACGCTCTGCACGGTCACACTTACCAGCCTGCCTGACGGGCTGCAATAGATCTCTTCACCACCATCGCGGTAATGTGTGGCGATGCCGCTCCATGTGGCCGCGCCATTCGCGTTATAGTAGAGCTGGTAGAGCACATCCTGTCCCCAGTACACTTCCAGAAACACCTTGTGGTTGTTGGCCGTCCACAGCAGGACATTGATGGCGGTCGAGACTCGTAGCACGCTCTGCCAGGAGGCGCCCGCATTGGTGATGGCGTAGACCGTGACACCGAACGCGCCAGTGGACATCGCTACATAGAGCTGTGATGGATCGCCTGAGTCCATTGCAACCGTTTCGAATGCTGTGGTAGCAGCGTTCAGCCCAGGAATATTCGCATACACCATACGCCAGGGGTCAGCGCCATGCGCGGTAAGTGTCGCTTCGGCAAGCCCGTGTGGCGCAGGGAGTGACGGAGTTGACGATGAGATATAGGCTAATGCAACCCCATTCGTGAGGCCAATCACGTAAACGTCACTGTTACTACCATAGGCAAGCTCACGCCAGGTTACGCCTGCGTTCATAGTGACATAGGCCACAGGTGGAACGTTTCCTATTTTTGGCTGGTTTGTCACGTTGATGACGAACGTATCAGGCTGCTGGGTGTCAGCTACGGCAATACAGTCATTTGTGCGTCCCGCGCCAGTGATAGTATGTACAGTCCATGTCAATCCAGCATCATCACTCCGGGCAAACAGCGGCATTTCGGGAGTAGCTGTGGAAGTCGTGGGGATGACGCATCCTGCCACCTACCCTGGACGTGCGGCGCTAGTGCATAATCAACTCACTTTTTCCTGAATGAGGTGATCAGCGTGTGGACAGTGGAAGTAGTCACAGACCCGTGCCGCCACCT
>JBDTAI010000170.1:0-7454 GCA_039924685.1 Ktedonobacterales bacterium | reverse complement strand
GAGGGGGTGGAACGCATGGCAGCGCCAGGATCAGAACTATCAGAGCCAACAGAGCCAGTGGAATCAGGGAAGCCAGCACGCGAACCAGCAAGGCGCTATCTCGTTGTCGTATCCTACGTCCAGATCGAGCCGTTGCTTACGGCATGGCGCGCAAACAGCCATACGGGCGACTCAATGGCGCCGCTGACGGCGGACTCTTCGCCCGACCTGGGCCTGTCAGTGGTAGAGGTGGCGCTCACCAGCGAGGGAATCGCGTATCCTACCGGCGGGTGGTTGCCGTGGCAGGAGGCGGAACGGGTGGTGGAGGCGCACAACAAGTGCTTCACCGTCGAGGATGATGTAGCGCACGAGATCGCCATCTTCTCAGAGACAACCGGCTGGCTGCGTAGCCTTATGCCGACCAGCGGGGCGCCGACGATGCTGGTATCGGGAATCGCCATGCACCGCATCAAGCGCACCGATCCCTATCAGGATACGCTCACCAAAGTGCGCGCCATTGCGCCGATCAGCGGACGTGTGCTGGATACGGCGACAGGGCTGGGCTATACCGCCATCGAAGCCGCCAAAGTTGCTGAGGAGGTGATCACCGTCGAGCTTGATCCGGCGGGGCTGGAGGTGGCGCGACTCAATCCCTGGTCGCGTGGCCTCTTCGAGCGGCCCAGCATCCGCCAGATCGTCGGTGACGTGTTCGCGGTGGTGAACGACTTCCCCGATGGCGCCTTCACGCGCATCCTGCACGATCCGCCGTTCATCAGCCTTGCAGGCGACCTCTACTCCGAGGAGATCTATCGTCGCTTCTTTCGGGTCTTGCGGCGCAGTGGCAAGCTCTTCCACTATATCGGCGATCCCGCCAGCAGTTCCGGCGCCCGCACCACGACAGGCGTGATCCGCCGTCTTCAGGCCGTCGGTTTCACACGCATCACGCGCCATCCCGAGGCGTTCGGCGTTGTTGCCCAGAAATAGAAAAGCCCCTCTCCCACTGGGAGACGCCTGCGCGAGCGCAACGCGCGTGGAGCGCAGGGAACAGGGCAGCCGCGCGAGCGAAGCGAGAAGTATGCGACGGCATGCGGAGCGGCTGCAGCCCGTAGGGCGATCCCGAAGGGAGGGGTCGGGGTTGAGGTCCATCCTAGCCTGTGATCTTAGCCTGCGATGGACCAGGCCAATGCGCTGTTGTCGGCGGCGTGTGTATCCACAAGGACGATGTGCGAGCCGTCGGCAGGCGTCAGTAACACGCCTGATGGAATGGCGATACCGAGTACCTGGCCATCCGGCGACCAGCGCAGCACATAGGCGATCGGCGCGCGGGCGAGTGTTTCGAGTGTCGTCACATGCCCCTGTTGCAGAATGGCGTTGACAACGGTGGACCCCGCCACATACGCGAGGCTGGCGCCGTTCGCCGACCAGATCGGCGCAGGCGAGGCTGCGACGCCGCGTGTAACAGAGGCAAGCCCGGAAGCGGGCGACCAGATCTCCAGCGTGGCGCCAGAGAGAACGGCGGCGCTCTGGCCCGTTGGCGACCAACTGATCAGGCGCGCTGGGGCATCGAGTGTGGCCACCGGCGTCAGTTGCGGCGCCTGCGTCGTGAGCTGGGTGATGGTGATCAGCGTGTTCGGTCCCGCGACAAGCCAGGCGTTGCGCGCCGACGAGAAATCGGCAGCCGCAAAGCGATCAGGCACAGGCGTCAAGCGGGTTGACTGCCCAGTCGCGCCCTGAGCCGCCGCCACAAAGACGCCAGTGAGCGACCTGCCATCACCCGTCGCCCAGGTCAGCGTCGCCGCGCTGCCCGATAGCCAGGCCATCTGCATCACCCGCGCCTGTGGGTTGAATGGATCGGCCTGTGCCGCCAGCGTGACAGGTGCGGCGCCAACTGTATAGGCGTTCACATGCTGTTGCCCAGCGCTTGTTGTCTGGGTGAAGGCCAGCCAGTGACCATCCGCGCTCCACACCGCCGCTGAGGGCTGCCCGTGAGTGCCAGTGTCCACAACGGTATCGTGTGAGCCATCGGCATGCATCACATGCAGACTGATCGCGCCATTGGCAGCGGCATGCAGGTACGCAAGCTGCGTTCCGTCGGGCGACCAGGTGAGACCGGCCAGTGTAGCGTGTCCGGCGGCGCTGGCCCAGAAGGCGGCCCCCGCTGTGGCCGTGACGGAGCCGATGGCGTGATCGTCCTGGCTGTCGCTACGCACCAGATGCAGCGCGCCGGTGTTCCCATCAATATAGGCGATCAGCGTGGCATGAGCGCCGTTTGCTGCGGGGGCCGCCTGCCAACTGATAACATGCGCGCTGGTGGGTGTGAGTCGCTGCGCGGCGCCGGGAAGGCCATCCGCCGCAGGGCCATGTTGTGGGGCGCTCCATAGCGCGCCGTCATGCGCAAAGACCAGGCGCGGACCCGCTGCCAGCGGAGCGCCAGTGGGGTTATAGCCGCCAATCGTCGTGGTGGTCCCGCGCCCGCTTGATGTCCCCTGAAAAGGCAAAAGGCCCTGCCGGAAGAGCAGGGTCGCGCCGAGGGCCAGCAGCACCACCGCCGCGACGGGCGCCAGCACACCCGCCCAGACCACCGCCGTTCGGCGCGTATGCTGCGGTGTCTGTATGGTGGGCGGCGAACTTGACGCGCCAATCGGGGTAACGGGGGTCATCGTCGGTTCGCCGTGACGTTGCGCGGAGCGGTGTAGCGCGCGTCCCTCTCGCCGCAGGCGCGGCGTATGGGCGGCGACATTGATGATGCGCGCGCGCGCAGGGCGTTGGCTTTGACGCTGCTGATCGCGCACGATGGCGGCGAAGGCGGGCGAATCGAAGATGCGTGCGTGCAGTTCGTCGGGCGGCGCAACGCGCGTGGCGGTCGCTAGCACGTGGTCGAGGCGCCGGTAGTCTTCCAGAAGGGCGTTGCACTCAGCGCACTGCTCGACATGCGATCCCACATCCTGACGGGCCTGCGGGTCAAGGGCATCATCGAGATAGGCGCTCAGGTAGCCCTCGGCCCACTCGCAATTCATTTCGCGTTGCCTCCCCCCTGTTCCAGCGTGCGATAGTGTTCACGGAACGAATGCCGCGCGCGGGACAGGTACATTTTGACACCGCTCTCCGCAATGTTCAGGGTGGCGGCTATCTCGGCATACGAGAAGCCATCCTGGGTGTAGAGCAGCAGGGCGGCCCGGTAGTGGCGCGGCATGCGACGTAGCGCAGCATGCACCAGTTCCGAGGTCCCTATGGTCTCCTGGGGATCGGCGCTCTCGACATCGGCGGGTTCATGATCCAGGTCCTGCCAGGGCATCCAGGCGATCAGCTTGCGCCGTCGCAACGCATCGTAGGCCGTGTTGGTGGCGATGCGATAGAGCCACGCTGAGAGCTTCAGGTTCGCATCCATCTTGGGAAGCGCCTTGAAGGCTTTCAGGAAGGTATCCTGGGTAAGATCGTCCGCCTGTTCACGGTTGCCGACCAGGTGATAGACATAATTGTAGATGGGCGTCTTGTATTCGTCGTAAATACGCTCGAAGGACCACGCTTGTTCCGACGACTGCGCTCCTGCAACTTTAGCCATCCGCGTGTGTCCCTTTATTGCCTGCGATGCTGGCGGCCCCTGGCCTGCCTCTTCACCGACAAGTGGGCGACCCACAACCGCAGGCACGGCGCTCAGGTTCATTCCTCCGGCCCCCCCTCGCCGGTCCCTGTCCTGCTGGTTCAGATGGTTGGTGTGCTGCTGGTGCGCAGCGTGTTGGTCCTGGCGCATTGCTGGCCCATCTGTCAAGTGGAACGGACGCAAGAAACGGCGGTAACATCAGCCACAAGTAGCCGTTGATAGCTTTTGCTAGCGATGTAAACATCCCAACAACCCCATCCACCCCATCCAGCGGAGGTGACAAGACCCATGCTACCATATCTCATCGCACCCCACAAAACTGATGTACCAGCTTTCCTATTGCGCTTCTGCTTGCGCCTTGAATTAGCCTGTGAATTGCCCCATACATGCCCTATACAGAAGCAGCGTGACAGTTGAGGCAGGGATGACCCCTCACAGGCAGGGAAGAAGAGTTTGCCATGGCAGGGCTGTGCGGGCTACAATGGCAGAAGAGTGAGGATAATGAGGTAGATATGAGCAACGCCACCACCATCTTCCATATTCAGGGGCAGGCGCCCGAAGCCGTCGAAGGCGCCCTCGACGCCATCTTTGCGCGCGAGGAACGTCCACGCGCCCTGCGGCTGGAGGGAACCTATACCGCTGTGCTGGCGCGCGCGCTCGATCCCGATCTGGTGGCAGGCTACCGCTACCTGATCCTGCGTGCGCATCCGGCGAGCGCCTGGACGCCGCTGTTGGAGCTTGGCAACCGCACCGAGGGACTCGATGTGGCGCTTTCGGCTGCGCTGAATGGCTGTGTCGTCTTTACGCTTTTTGTTTATGGCGACACCATCTCTGGCTATCGCGTGGCGCGCAACGGCGCCGAGGTGGATCGCTACCTCAGCGATCCCACCTATTTCGCCAGCGAGGAGGATGAGGAGGAGCATAGGTTGCCCGGTATCGGCGCATTCGAGGAATTGCGCGGGCGACCGGAACGTTTTGCCGAGCTATTGCCCGCTGGCACAGCGCCCGCCGCTATGGCGCAGGTGGTGTTGCATCCCGGCTGGTGGGAGGAGCATGACGCCGCGCTACCAACGAGCGCCGAACGATTGGCTGTGGTGCGGGGCATTGACAGCACTGACCACATGAACGACATGACGGCAGACACGACGAAAGCCAAAACTTCCTCCGACGATGCTCAGGACAACGACGATGGCGCTCAGGATGATGATGACGAAGACCTTGTGGACGAGACGGATCGTATGCGTTGCATCGCGCTGGCGCTGGAGTTGTGGGGGCCGAGCGAGTATCCCTTCACGCAGGAACTTGAAGACATCCCTAACACGCAGGCGGGACCGGCGCTTGCGTTGGCCTTTACCTGACACGTATGGGCCACAGGCATGGGCTAACATGGGCTGGCATGCGTCAACAAACCGGAAGGGCGCCTTCCCGTTACTGGCGCCAGGGGTGGTCGTCGTATTGTGGGAAGCGAAGCGGTTCGCTGGCCCTCAACATGCCAGTAGAATGCCATCAGGCATCCCAGACATACTCAGGCCTCAGCAGGCACAGTCCAGCCATCGTCCAGCATATCTCACAAATGCGCCCGACCGACAGCGAGAGACGTAGTGTAGCGAGATGGCGCGCTGGCGCCAGCAGTTTCACGAGCGGCAGTAGAGCAGATTCGCTCAAACAACACAGAGCGCGGAGGGCGCATGGCGAAGCGGTTGACAGAAGAGGATCGTGTGGCGACGGGAACATCTCAGCCGGGCGCCCGGCGTGGTGATACGCAGCCCATGCCAGCTGCGGCGGCGCGACGCATCCGCGACACACAGGAATATCCTGCCTCACAAAGTGGTACGCGGCTTGCAGGAGCGCCTGTGCGCCAGGTCAGCTACCACCCGACACAATGGCTGCTGGTGAATACGCTGCTCGACCGCGTGGAGACAATCACACATGGCCGCGCGGGAGTGCTGCAACGCCTCTTCACCTATCTCCTCATTGGCGGCACGGCGGCGCTTGTCAACCTGGGTATCCTCAAGCTGCTGTTTGTGCTGGGCGACAAACTCTACAACCTGCCGCTCAACGACTCGAACGATCTCTCGCTGCGCTACCTGCCGTACTTCGTCCTGGCAAATGTTGTGGCGTATGAACTCTCGATTCTGGCGAACTTCATCCCCAACGACTACTTCACCTTCCGCCATATGCCTGGCCACAACCGCTCGTGGGCGGCGCGCTGTCTGCGCTTCCACATCACCAGCCTCAGCGGCGTGGTCGTCACGCTGATCATTTCCGGCATTCTGCATTATGGGCTGAAGATTGATGCGCTGCTGGCCCAGGCCATCGCATTGATCCTCGCTGTCTTCTACAACTTCACCGTCCACCACGTCTTTACCTATGCCCACAAGAAGGGCGCGTGACTGGCGGTTCGCGGCCTGACGGCCACGGGTAATTTCTGCGGGCGAACGACGCGGTACGGGATCACAGCAGTACCAGATCACGTTGCTCAATGGCATCATGCCGGGCGCACGGAAGATAGTGGGCCTAAAAACTCTGGCGACGCGCCATTGCGGGCGCGTCTTTTTTTGATCATCGGCAAAAACGCATTGCGCTACTGACATAGGGTTGTCTTCGTCTCGGCCTATACTGAAGCCAGCACTGCATCGCACTCGCCTGTTCCGGTAGCAGCAAAGGAGAGACCAGCATGACCGAGAGCAACACCCCCGTCGCTATCGCCCGCGCGTTCACTCAGGCATGGACCGGCAATGACATGGAGCGGGCCGCCGACTACCTCGCGGAAGAGATTGTCTTCGACGGCCCAATGGGGCATGTAGAGGGGAAGAAAGCGTACATCGAGAGCCTGAAGGGCCTCATCGGGTATATGGGCATCACCGGCGCGCAGATCGTCGTTGCGTTCGGCGACGGCGCCCAGGCGTTGCTCATGTACGAATTGAACACAACAGTGTATGGCGCGCTGACCTGCGCCAAGCTGCTGACGTTCCACAACGGCAAAATCCAGCGGGACCGGCTGACCTTCGACAGCTACGTGATCCGCAAGGGCCAGGGCGCGTAAGCGACGCCAATGCCGACTGCCAATGTTGCCCGCCAACGTTTCGGCGCGTCCCCACACGTGATATACTCATAACAGACGTCGCTTGCCTCATACCAAGCGGAAGGCGCCAGTTTTGTGAGGAGCCATGTGTATGCAGCAACCTACCCGAAAGTCAGAGATTCTGGACCAGATTCGCGCGACGCATCAACTGCTGGAGGCGTTGCTGGCCGATCTCGACGCGGCGCGTATGACCCAACCAGGTGTAAACGGCGAATGGTCGGTGAAGGACATGCTTGCCCACATCGCCTGGTGGGAGCGCCATCGCGTGCGCAGCCTGCGCAGCGGCAGCGACGACTCCTACGTGGAGGGAGTGGACCTCGGCGTTGACGCCGACACTGATCGCGTCAACGCTGAGGTTTTCGCCGCCTATCATGATCGCTCGCTGGCCGACGTGCGCGCGGAGTTCGACGCCGCCCATAGTGAGGCGCTGGCTACCATCGAGGCCATGTCCGACGACGAACTCGCGCTTGACGACGTGTATGAGGCGATTGCCTGGGATACCTTCCGGCACTATCCCGAACACACCGCCATGCTCACCGCCTGGCTCGAAGCCAAGACGCACGGAGTTGGATGACACAACGGCTCTGACGTTGGGACGCTCTGCCCCATCCACCCCATTCACCACAGCCCCCACAGCCACCACAGCCACATCACTTTGCCGCCGCATTCCCTCCCTCTTTGACGACGATGTAGTAGCCGGGCAGCGGCAGGAAGCCCAGCTTGCGGTTGATGGCCAGCATCGGCGCGTTCTCCGAGTCGTTGTTGGTGCGCAGATAGTCGGCGTTGTGG
>JBDTAI010000169.1:0-12622 GCA_039924685.1 Ktedonobacterales bacterium | reverse complement strand
CTACAGCTAATGCAGACACATATTCGCGCCGCTCAGGTCATTGAAGCAGGAGCCGTCTTTGGTGAGGATCACCACATGCTGTGTGGAGGGGAACTGTGTGAGCGTCGCGGTGATCTCAGCGGCGATGCGCCCGCCTGTCAGGTCGCCCGCCAATTGCGTTGTGCGACAGAACTGAAGCGTGGCAGTGCCGGTATCGGGAGTCGTTCCTTTGTGGTTGAGCGTAATCACGAAGTCCGCGCCGCCGCAGTTTGACGCTCCGCTGAGGGAGGCGGGTAGCTCGGTGAAGTAGCCCTGACTGGACTCAGCCGTCGTCGGTCCGGCGATCAGTTGCTGGATGGCGAAAGTGGCGACCCCTAGCGTCGGAGACTGGCGCTGCACCGCAAAGACGGCGTTGACATTGCTATCTGTCTGCGGGTGCTTGCTGAAAAACACCTTTACCGGATAGGGTCCGCTGGATGGCGCGGTGGTCGCGGTGGCGGCTGGCGCCGTCGTGGCGGTCGCCGTCGTGGCGGTCGCCGTCGCGCTGCCAGACGAGCCACCACCCGAACCGCTGGAACTGCCGGAGCCACTGGAACAGGCGGTCAGTATCGTCAACGCCAGCGCCGCAAACAGCAATGGCGCGGCGAGCAGATGCGCGCGGCGCAGATGGATGTGTGTCATACCAGGTCTCCTCCTGCCTGAAACGAGGCGGCTATGCCGTATGTGAAAGCGGTTGTTGAGGTGGAGCATATGCGATGGGTGAGCATGCCGCGCCGCATACGTAGTGGCCGTAGTGGTGAAGTATAGTCTACACCATGCGGTGGCGCTATCGCCTGGCTCACAGTTTCGCCTGGGATGATCCATACCCCCAGCATTACCGGATATATCGCTCATATCGCTCATAGGGACGAAGTGTGACGTGTGGGAAGTTGGCATTTTCACGGACGAAAGACAGGTATTCCTGCCGAGGAATAGCGGAACAGCGGGTACTAGACGCTATCGTCAACACGCGACCATCAGACGCCACCTACACCCTATCGCCGTGTCAATGGTGGGGGCATGGGATCGCGCTCGGCGGCGAAGCGCGCATAGCTGGCGTGGGTGAACGGTAACCCCTGCGCCTCCGCCCACTCCCAGAAGGGGACGTAGTGTGTGCGCGCCGTCTGGTATTCCAGTAGCATCAACTCGGAGGCCAGGCTGTCATCGGCGAGATAGCCATTCTCGCGCCACGCGGCATAGATCGGCGCATGGTCATAGGGGACCGAGCGATGCTCGAACCGCCAGTCCTCACCTGCCCAAGTGAATAGCCCATACTGCGCGTTGAGGTCGCCGTTGAAGGGGCAGCCCACCGCGCCGACCACCACCACATGCGTCCGTTGATTCATCAGTTGCAGCGGCTCGCCTTGTTCCCCACTCGACTCTGCTGTCCGTTCTACCCAGCGTTCGTAGGGATAGTGGATGTGCGCGCCGATCACTGTTGGCTCTGTCACACCTGCCAGCGCCTCGCGTAGCCGCTGCTCATCCATCATCCGCCCCATTCCCTCGCGTGAGTGGCGCGGACTGCCATGCACGATCAGCGCAGGCGTCGTCCCTGGCAGCTCAAGCCGCAACGTCGGCGGCAGCGCGTCAATCCAGGCGAGCCACTGTGGCGTCAGGTCAGCGGTCGCCAGCCGCACCGGTGTCCACCAGGGCGAGTCCCAGCTAGCGGGCAGCCCCTCGCCGCGCGCCAGCAGTGCCAGCCAGGTATCATGATTGCCACTGATGGCAGGAAAACCATACGGCGCGATGCGTTCAAGCGTGGCGCGGCTTTGTGGCCCCCGGTTGACGAAATCGCCCGCCACGATGACAAGGTCCGGCTGTACACGTTCGAGGTCCGCCAGCACGGCATCGAGCGCAGGCACGTTGCCATGAATATCCGCGATCACCGCAAACGACGGCGCTGTGTGGGATGTGGGAGTAGTTGAGAATACTGAACCGGTCACGCCTGCGTTTCCTTCCTCTTGCCCAGGCAGTATACCACCTCAGATCGCAACTGCCACGCCCTGGCAGCCCAGGAACGTGGCAGTCGCAGTCATATAGGTGTCGAGATCGCATGAGTCAGGCGTAAAAGCCCTTACGGACGCGCTTATTGCTGGTGTGGCTCGGCCTCTGGCGCCCCTCTCCCAAAGGGCGCGAGGTTGATGGTAAGGTTAGGGGTTAGGCGTCGTAGTACAGCGCGAACTCCAGTGGGCTGGGGCGCAGGCGCACCTCGGCAGACTGCTCGCGCTTGAACTCGACGTACTTCTCCAGCAAATCCATCGTGAACACATCGCCCGCCAGCAGGAACTCGTGATCGGTCTCGAGCGCGCTGAGCGACTCATCCAGCGACCCCGGGACCGAGCGGATTTCGCGCTTCTCGGCGGCGCACATCTCATAGATATTGCGGTCAATTGGCCCGAAGCCATGCGTCTCTGGCTCGATGCCACGCTTGATGCCGTCGAGTCCGGCCAGCAGCAATGCGGGGAAGGTCAGATAGGGGTTGCAGGTGGGGTCCGGCGGGCGGAACTCGACACGCTTGGCCTTCGGGTTTTCCGAATACATCGGGATGCGGACGGCTGCCGACCTGTTGCGCTGTGAGTAGACCAGGTTGACGGGCGCCTCGTACCCCGGAACTAGGCGGCGATAGCTGTTGGTGGTCGGAGCCGCCAGCGCCAGCAGAGCAGGCGCATGTGTCAGCAGTCCGCCGATGAAGCAACGCGCCATCTCGGAGAGGCCCGCATAGCCATCGGTATCGGCGAAGAGCGGCTTCTCACCCTTCCAGAGACTCATATGGACGTGCATGCCGGAGCCGTTGTCGCCGAAGATCGGCTTGGGCATGAACGTCGCCGTCTTGCCCGCCTTGTGAGCCACGTTGCGCACGATGTACTTGTAGAGCAGCAACTTGTCGGCCATGCGTGTCAGCGAGTCGAAGCGCATATCAATCTCGCACTGGCCTGCGGTGGCGACCTCATGGTGCTGCGCCTCTACCTGAATGCCGCACGCCTCCATCGTCAGCGCCATCTCGGCGCGCAGGTCTTGCAGTGTATCAATCGGCGAGGTGGGGAAGTAGCCTTCCTTCGGGCGCACATGATAGCCCTGATTCGGTCGGTCGGATGTGCCGACGCGGGCGCTGTTCCAATGAGCCTCCTCGCTATCCACAAAGGCGTACTGCTCATTGGTGGAGGAGCGGTAGCGCGCCTCATCGAAGACGAAGAACTCCGCTTCGGGGCCGAAGTAGGCGGTGTCGGCAATACCTGAAGACTTCAGAAACGCCTCCGCCTTGCGGGCGATATAGCGCGGATCGCGGCTATAGGGAACCAGACGCGTGGCCGGCTGGGCGACATCGCAGATCAGGCTGAGGGTGGGAACGGCAGTGAAGGGATCGAGCATCGCGGTTTCGGGGTCGGGCATCAGCAGCATATCGCTCTCGTTGATCTGCTGGAAGCCCCGGATGCTGCTGCCGTCGAAGCCAATGCCATCGGAGAAGGTGTCAACACTGAAGGCGGAGAAGGGGATACTGAAATGCTGCCAGGTTCCCGGCATATCGGTGAACTTCACGTCAACCATGCGCACGCCATGCTCACGGGCATAACGCATCACGTCTTCGGGAGTCTTCATCATGCTGTGTGCTACCTACTTTCGCTGGATGGCGCCGATCAGTGATGTGCTGGCCGACGCGCTGATACCATCGTCATGAGTCTGTCTGTACGAGTCTTGCAAGCTAGAGGGCAGCGTTTCTATACGTGGCGTTTGGTATCGGGCGCGCCGTTCATCATTTTGTGCGTTTCGCCGGATCGACTGTCGTGATAGGCTCCGTAGAGCCGTTCGCCACTGTCTGTAAATAGTGTAGATGCCGGTTAAGGAGTGTGGTAGTGACGAAGTAGCCGGAAATTGCCGCTATCGTTTGTGCATATTGCCAAGCTGAGGTATATAAGCGGCGGAGGGCGACATTGCAGAGGTGAGAGGGCGTATACTGAATAGGAGTATATTGAAGCGCGACCGGCGGGCGGCTGCAGCCGCGCCTTGAAGGCATGCGGACGCTCCGATCCCGTCCGCACAGTCTGCCGGGCCTGTGCAGTGAGCATTGGCAGCGGATGGCAGGCATTCTCTGTAGGGGCGCCTGGCGGACGCCCGCCCGCTACCTGTACGATCCCATCCGCCATTCGATACGAGTGTTCAATCACAGCCCGCGCAGGCGGGCTTCGCGTTGCGCCCGCACCTTCAGGCGCGGCTTCAGCCGTCCGCTGCATAGATGGGAGACGCCACTATGGCGCGCACAATACACCAGCCAACCGGAACGACCAACGACACGACTGATCCCACATCAGCCCCTCTTGAAGCGCGCATCACGGCGACGCTGATCGCGCTGGCAGGGTTGCCTGGCGCCTCTGGCGCCGAAGATCAGGTGCGCGCCTGGGTACGGGGGCGGCTGGTGGCGCTGGGGCTGACATCCACAACAGACGCGGCTGGCAATCTCATCACCCGCGTTCCCGCCGTCCCTACGGAGCGCGATGGTGAGCCGCCAATTCTGCTCAATGCGCATATGGATCGCGTGCCGCCCGGTTTGGCGCATACCCCTATCATCACTGATGGCGTCATGCGCAGCGACGGCTCCACCAACCTGGGCGCCGACGATAGTGCGGGCATCGCCATCCTGCTGCACACAATAGAAGAACTGCGGGCGCGTGAGTTGCCCCATCCGCCGCTGCTGCTGCTCTTCACCACCGGCGAGGAGGTCGGCCTGACCGGCGCCAAAGCCTTTGATCCGGCGCCCTGGGGCGCGCAGGAGGGCATTCTGTTCGACAATGCGGGCGAACCAGGCGAGGTGGTGACACGCGCAGCCACCTATGTCGCCTTTGATGTGACGTTGCATGGCAGCGGCGGGCATCCCGGCAAGCAACTCGAAGGGACCACCAACGCCATCGAGATGTTTCATCGGGCGCAGTATCCTGTCGGCGCGCTGGATGACGACACGACGCGCATCTCCATCGGGCGCATCGAGGGTGGCACGGCGCGCAACGCCATTGCCCGCGACCTGCGAGCTTTGGGCGAGGTGCGCACGCTGCTGAACGACGCCGACCGTCAGCGCCTCTTCGACACGATCACCTGCGCCTTCACAGACGCGGCCCGCGACCTGGGCGGATCAGCCGAGGTGACATTTGATCCCCACTGCGATGCCTACACCGTGGACCCCGACGAACCCATGTTGCGCGCCTGGCAGACAACGGTTGAGGCGCGTGGGGGGATATATCGGACGATCACTACCTTCATCGGCAGTGACGCCAGCGCCCTGCGCAAACATACCCGCGTCTTCACCGTCTCCACCGGCGCGATGAACGAACACACCAGCGACGAGTGGATCGCGCTCGCCCCACTGGCCGACCTCACCGAAACGGCGGTCGCGCTGCTCAGTACGTATCGGGCGTGATGGATGGAGTGGGCCGCTCTCGGCTTTGAGAAGCCGGTGTACGGGACGGAGCGGGACTAAAGTCCCTTGCTACGCGCCATTGCTTTGCCTGGCGTCGATCCGTTGTAGAGGCGTCCGGTGGACGCCCGCCTGCGCCCGCCTGACATACATGCCGCTTGCCATCACCTCGAACACCCATTGCCAGGCAATACACTGAAGCCAGTCACGCTTGCCGCCTTCGAGAGCTGCTGGCGCCAGAGCGTCGCGTTGGCGTCGGTCAGCGCCAGTGTCAAGCTATCGCTGGTCGCGTAGCCCGTTTCCTGGCCCATCGCATGCCAGGCGGGCGTGGGTTTTGCCTGCTCGTAGCAGGGGTCTGCCAGACGGAAGCCCAGATTGCTGACCGTCGCCACCGCCTGCGCATATGACATTCCTGCTGCAAACGACACATGCAGATAGGTTGGCGCCTTCAAGACGGAGGGATCGAGATAGGAGCCAGCGCACGGCGTGGACCCACTAGCAGGAATCATTGGGCAAACCATGTTACTATCCTCGACATGCGCAACAGCGGGTAACGTCGCCAGCCGTTGCAGCCAATCGTCAGGCGCAAGCGGATCATAATCCAGAGGACTGTAGCTGCCTGCGCCCCGCTCATGAGCGCCGTTTACCCAGAACCCAGGCGCATACGCTGTACCGCTGCTGTATGTATTTCGTTGCCCGGCAGACGCCCACAGAGCATCAGACGCATAGCAAGGGGATAGGGGACGCAAGCCCAAATCGGTGATCGCAGTCAGAGCGGCCTCATATGAGGTTCCCTTGACAAATCTGACGGTGGCGAATGGATAGGGATGCGCTGCTGAGTAGCCGCCGTTGAACGACAGTTTGGCGTTGGGTGGCATGGCAGGAGTGGTCGTTTGCCCTGTCGCCGTCACACTACCACATCCAGCTAGCAGCATTGCTATTACTGCTTGAAGGAAGAACGAGGCTGGGGAATGTACTCGTTTCCTTACGCCGTATCTTCCGGCATACTCTGATGACTGGCTATGCATCTGATCCTCCTCAGTGTTGTCCTGCCTTGAACTAAGGCCATCGCGTTGGCGCGATGGCCGAGTCTATCCCAAAGCCATTACGAACTAGCCTGCTAATACACGTTGAAGTACACATTGTTGTGAATAGGACCAGGGAACGCCAGTTCCTTAGTGAGTCCACTGCTGAACATGACTATCGAATGTGTGGGAAGTGAACCGATGTCGTACGTCGTTCCGTTCCTTGTAGCCGAGCAGTTGTTCATGGTCAGACAGTATGGATTACCTGCTGGGCAACCGCTTTGTGCAAACTGCGCCAGTCCTGCCTGTGTACGCTCGACAATCCAATCCGCCGTATTTCCATTCGACGTAGGCCAGTCGTATGGATTCCCTGTGTACTGGCCTGATGTCGTGTCATTCAGATAGTAATATATCTCACCCTTATAACTGGTCTGGTTGATTGTCGCCTGGACATCATCGCCACAAGCTGGACTCCATGAAAGAAGCTGTGCCTGATTATACCCAGCATCCTGAAGCCAGGCATCATTGGTATAGTCTTTCAGCCTGCTATCCCATACTGAATCGGTTCCTATCTGGGGCAGATTCCCTGCTGTTCCATCATTTGGATCACCACCTAAGTGGTGCATCCACCAAGAACGCTGGACTATCGCATGGGCGCCATCCCGCACATGCGCGATGGGTCGAACGCTCTGATGCATCTCAAAACTTGGTGGATGCACCACTTAGGGGAGATTTGCGGCGATATATACGGCGTACTTCGCATATGGAGATCAGAGTAGGTATTGCACGAGCGGTGTTTGATGTGGTGCAATCCAAAGGCCCAGTGGATAACAGCAGCGGCATTTGTTGGTTTGGGTGGCAATCCGTCACGCGCCAATTGCGTATTCGAAAGGTTAGTCAGATCAACATGAGCTGGTGGTTGAAGACACGAGACTTGCGATGAGCCTGCACGCTGGGCCTCGTGCGCAAAGACAACGGGGGCAGCGCTATATCTCGGCGCCCAGAGCAACACAACGACTACTGCTATGAGTGACATACGATGGGCGGCTGATGGGCCATTTGTCTCCCACGGTTGCTACAGTAACCGATACAACTCCTGTTCCAACATGGCTGCTTTGTGTAGTAGGAGTATAGATGGATACAGTCGCATTGTCAATCTCCGTTCTTTGGTGATATCGGATATCCTGCTTCGTGTGGGAGCAGCGTAAACAGCATGCTGATTCGCGCGTCTGATGCTCAGATGCCTGAGTGATATGATTTTTTCAACACCAGGCAACGAGAAAGTCAATGAATGGAGATAGGCGATGATGGCAAACCGGCAGAACGTTGCAGCGAAACCGTTGATGGCGCGTCGAGCGCCACTGGGCGCGCTGGCGCTCGTGGTGGCCTTGCTGCTGGCGGCTTGCGCGCCGTTTGGGCAGACCTCGCACGCGCCGACGCAGACGCCGCCACCACTGCCTACCGTCGGCGCCCAGTCGCTCAACTTCCCTGCCGTGGACCCCAACTATATCTATCAGCAGTTGTTTCATATGGTGACGACCTGGCAGCAGCGCGAGGCGGGCTATAATACCAACCCGCCCGGCCCAAAGAACGGCCACGACGGCTTCGCGCAGTATTGGGCGCAGGAGATGCAGCGCGATCTGGCAGGCTTCGGCCCCACCGTGCGGCGCGATTCCTTTCAGATTGACGGATGGACGGGGCGGCCGGCCAGCATACCTGCCGTCAATGTCGAGGTGACGGTTCCCGGCGTCACGCATCCTGATCAGGTCGTGGTGATCGGCTGCCACTATGACGGCGAGGCCAGTTCCACACAATCCGCCAACGACGACGCCAGCGGCTGTGCCATCGAGCTTGGTGTGGCGAAGGCGCTGGGCCAATACTGGCAGGCGCATCACCTCTACCCGGCGCGCACTCTGCGCTTTGTGATCTTCGACGCCGAGGAGCAGGGCGTCTTTGGCTCTTTCCACTACCTGAACAGCACGATCAATGGCGACACCGCCAACGTCACTGCTATGTTCAATGAGGAGCAGAGCGGCATCGCCTATCCACTGCGCTTCCTCGGCAAGATGAGCAATCCGCTACTGCCGCTCGCCATCGAACTCTCGCCGCTGGATAGCAGTCAGCTCTACCCCGCACAAAGCAAGCTCCCCGCCAGCCAGCGCGATGCCATCACACGCTTCCAGACTGAGATGCGCGTGGCGGTTCCCGTTGTTTTTGCCGCCTTCCAGCAGCTTGGCTTCTCCACCCTCACCTATTGGGACGCCAGCGGCAAGGCCGTCACGCAGCCAGTCTTCAGCTCCGACCAGGTGAGCAACATCCAGCCGCAGCCGGATCAGTTGGGCGGCAGCGACCAGATACCCTTCACACTGGCTGGGCTGCCCGACGCCACCTTCGTCGGCAATGCCACCTACTATGACCGGAATCCGCCGCCGTGGTCGTATCCCTTCGACCAGCCGCAGGATACTATCCAGTTGATGAATGTCTTTGCCAGCGGCCACAGCCAGCAGGCCCAGGCGCTCACCCTGGCGCTGGCGCTGCCCGGCATGCTCACCACTGCCATGCTCACCCAGCCTGATGTGTTGGGCTACACGCAGGCCGATGGCAAGCCTATCGCCGCCATCAGCGACATCGGCCCGACCGTTGCAGGTCAACCGCTCGCCCTCGACGCCAGCGCCACCTACGATCCAGCGAGCAGCGCTGCCGCGCCCACCTATAGCTGGACCTTCGGCGACGGCGCGACGGCCAGTGGCGTTTCCGTGCAACATACCTATGCGCAGGCGGGAGCCTATACCCTCACGCTGACAGTACATTCGGCGCACGGCGCCCGCGTCATCAGGAAGACCATCGCGGTCGCCACCCATGCGCTCACCTATGCCAACCCCTACGCCGCCTATCCGCAGAACGGTGTGCCGCCAACCAATCCCGCCGTCACGTTGCCCACGCCGCAGCCATGACGGACACCACTGCCCGCCGCGCCATACGTACACGCCATACGTACACGCCATACGTACACGCCATAGCGGAGAAGGGCTAGAGAATTGCCGCCGTGTGTTCCAGCGGTGTACAATGCCTCTACACCAGACCTCACCCCAGCCCTGCCCTTTGGGAAGAGGGAGCATGATGGGAAAAGGGAGCATGCGCCGATAACGTCGGGTGGGGAAGCATGAGCAACCGCGCTCATCCAGTTTCACTAGAGAAGGATGGTCAGGTCGAGTGAAAAAGATACTTGTGGCGGATGATGACACAACCATTGCCGATCTGCTCACCCAGGCGCTTCATGAAGAGGGTTACGAGACCTATAAAGCCACGCAGAGCCTGCGCTTCTATGATGAGGTGCTGGCGCACAAGCCGGACCTGATCCTGCTCGACCTGATGATGCCCTACCTTGAAGGCCGCGACGAGCTGCAACTGCTGAAAATGAATCCGCAGACAGCCGACATTCCCGTGATTGTGGTCACGGCGCATGCTGAAGCCCGACAGGAAGAGGCGGAGTACCGCAAGCTCGGCGTCCTCGAGATCATCACCAAGCCGTTCGATCTGAACGAGCTGGTTGACTCGATCAAGCGCGCTATCGGCTGATCGGTTGCGTGCGGCAGCGCGCCTGGTGGCGCCTGTGCAATCAGCAACAATTCAGATGTATGCTGTAGGGGCGTCCGCCGGACGCCCGTTGCCATATTCAGGGCAATCTCCCGCTACATCAACGTATCACCATAGCATTCGGCGCGCACGCGCATGAAAGGCAGATTCAGCATGGTCGAGACAGCCAACGAGACGACACAGCCCACTCCATCCGCTGCGCCTGCGCATGTGCGGGTGGCGCTGGATGCGATGGGTGGCGATAATGCGCCGGGCGAGGTGGTGTTGGGCGCTGTGCAGGCGGCGCATGACTATGGCGTCGGTGTGCTATTGGTCGGGCCTGAAGACATCATCAAAGCGGAACTGGCCAAACACGACACCACCGGCCTCGATCTCGAGGTGGTCCACACCGACGAGGTGATCGGCATGGACGAACATCCCGCTGAGGCGGTGCGCTCCAAGCGGCGCAACAGCATCACTATCTCTCACGAACTGGTGCGTGATGGCAAAGCAGTGGGCGCAGTCTCCGCTGGCAACAGTGGCGCTGTGCTGGCAGCCGCGATCTTCACCCTGCGGCGCATCAAGGGCATTGACCGTCCGGCGTTCGGTGGCGTCTTTCCAGCGGCGGGCGGCGCGCGGGTGCTGGTGATTGACATCGGCGCCAATACCGATTGCAAGCCACCGTACCTCTTGCAGTTCGCGCTGATGGGGTCCGCCTATATGCGCGCGATCTTCGGCATGACCAATCCTCGTGTGGGACTGCTCTCTAACGGCGAGGAAGAGACCAAAGGCGATCAGCTGACCCAGGAGGCGCACAAGCTGATCCAGGCTTCGGCGCCCAGCGCTGGCATCAATTTCATCGGCAATGTGGAGGGGCGCGACATCAACACCGGCGCTGTGGATGTGGTGGTCTGCGATGGCTTCGTGGGCAATGTGGTCCTCAAGACGGCTGAGGGGTTGAGCAAGATGCTGCTCGAAACCATCAAGAAGGAACTGACGGCGGGGCCGATCACCACCGTCGGCGCGCTGCTGGCCAAGCCCGCCTTCGACCGCGTGCGCAAGCAGATGGACTATGAGGAGTACGGCGGCACGCCGGTGTTGGGTGTCAACGGCGTCTCGGTAATCTCGCATGGTCGCTCACGCGCCAAAGCCATCAAGAACGCCATCCGCGTTGCGCGCCAGGCGGCAGAAGCCGAACTGCCCCAGGCCATCGCCGAGGGCATGCGTCGTATGGGAACGGCAGCCAGCGAGAATGCCAGCGATAGCGCCGATGCTGCCGTAAGCGATCAAGTCAGCAAGGCGGCAACCACGGCCCGTGTTGACGGCTAATTCTGTAAGGAACTATCCAACTAGCGAGGAGCGCCTGTTTGGAAAACGCGAATATGCCACAGAACAACGAGAATGAGAACATCAGAGAAAATACCGTCGCCCCAAACTGGTCTATACCAGAGATGGTGCGCCTGGATC
Organism: Ktedonobacterales bacterium; assembly: GCA_039924685.1. Lineage (GTDB taxonomy): Bacteria > Chloroflexota > Ktedonobacteria > Ktedonobacterales > JADMIN01 > JBDTAI01. Next base: position 1,132 of record JBDTAI010000169.1, on the reverse strand, counting down.
GCATCCGCCTGACGGTGATCGATCCGCAGGGGACGGTGAGCTTTGTTGCGCACTCCTCAGCGGCCCACGCGCTGACCGCCGCCTGCGCGCAGAACCCAAAGACGCTGGCCGATCTGCTGAACGCCTCGCAGCAATATGACAAGAGCCTGCGGAATGCCGTCCTCAACGGGCTTGCCGTCTTTGACGAGCACAACCTGCCCGACGACCTGCGCGCGATCCATGCGCAACTGGCCGACCGCGACGCGCGCAACCACAACCACCCCGTCTTTCGCGTGCTGGATCCCGTGACGCGCGAGGCCAGCCTGCGTCCGGTGCGCGAGGGGGTGATCCTTTTCAACCTGCCCGCCCAGCGCATCGTGCAGATCGCCAACACCTATGAACCGCTCACCCGCTCTGGCGAGGTCAACTACCACAACGGGCGCTTCCTCAGCCGCAAGCTCGTCCCTTTCGACCTGCCCGCCGACTGGTCCATCGTGCCGTAGCGCGAGAGCTACTGGCGGCTGGTGATCTCCATGCGTGGTGAGACCTCGCGCTCGAAGTGCGCTCCGTCAGCGCCGCAGCTCTCGCAGGCGACGGGCGCATGGCCCGGGCTTTGCGCGCCACAGACGGGGCAAATCCAGCGGCTCGCCATCATCCGCACGATGTCGGCGCGGCTGACGATGCCTACCACTCGCTCGCCGCGCAGCACCGGCACGCGCTTGAAGCGGTTGAGCGTCAGAATCTGCGCGATCTCCTCCACTGGCGTCTCTTCGCGCACACTCACCACGCGCTCCGTCAGAATGTCACCGACGGTCTTGCCGGTCTTGCCGATCAGGTCGGCCTCGGTGACGATGCCCACCATCTGTTTGTCATCGGTCAGCACAGGGGCGCCGCTGATGTTGTAGCCAGAGAGCAGTTGCGCCGCATCGTGAATGCTGGCGTCGGGGCGAATGCTGATCACTTCATGAGTCATGATGTCGCGTGCGCGCATAAGGGGAACCTCCTCCGTTGGGGGCAATAACCGACCGTCGCCATTGACGGTCGCGGGATGTCGCGTATCGTACCACAAGACGATATGGCGCAACCAGAGCACATCGGGGTCAGTTGCACGTTATGGGCCAGCGCAGCAATCGAGGGATTCAACAGGTTCGTA
>JBDTAI010000168.1:0-4938 GCA_039924685.1 Ktedonobacterales bacterium | reverse complement strand
GTAACATTTTCATTTGAGGGAATCATAGACGCTCCGGTAACATTTTAGATGAGGGAACACGGAGGCTTGACAACCAGCGCAGGCGTAGGGTATGATGGTGAAGCCGACGTGAGAGCAATCAGCACCGCAACATCTGCGGGAGTGGCTCAGGGGTAGAGCATCTCCTTGCCAAGGAGAAGGTCGCGGGTTCGAATCCCGTCTCCCGCTCCAGTCGGCCACGTGGCCAAGTGGTTAAGGCGAGGGTCTGCAAAACCCTTATCGGCGGTTCGAATCCGCCCGTGGCCTCCGGGTATCGCAGTATTCCTCCTCGCCCATCACTGCTCTATCTCTGTCATCCCTTCTCGACCACTGTCCCCACCGCCATCCATATCACTGTTCACCACACACGCTTGCCACATCCTTTGCAACGTGTCCCTCTCGCGTGTTGAAGCGACATTAGCCTATGCGCTCCAGCAATATGACTGGAATCTCCCGCGTTGTCTTGCGCTGATACTCGGCGAATCCTGGCCCAGGAATCAAGGCGTCATGTTGCGCATACAGGCGATCACGTTCCTGTCGATCCGTGACAACAGTGGCGCGCGCCTGAAAGGTCTCGCCGCCCAGTTCGACGGTGACGACGGGATTAGCCAGCAGATTGTGATACCAGTCGGGGTTGGTAGGCGCCCCGCCTTTGGAGGCGAGGATCACGAGGCGGTCGCCATCGGTCGAGCAGGCAATCGGTGTCGTGCGGGGCTGCCCACTTTTGGCGCCAGTTGTCGTCAACAGCAGCAACTGGTTGGCTCCCTGAACCTTGCCGCCGTTGGCGCGAAACTGCTCGATAACGATCTGGTTGTAGTTGTTTGGGATGTTTGGCGCGCTCATGTTTTCTCCTGTAGCTTATGATCTGTAAGTCGTCACTGCTTCTATCGTACCAGCAATGGCTTGGATCGCGCCTGATCAAAAGGGCTGCATCTGACCTGTTCTTTGGAACAGGCGCGCAGGGGCATCTGCCAGAGGCCCGTACAGACATGTATGATCGGTAGGTGAGTTGGAAGTCGAGCGCCAGCGATAGCTCGTCGCCCCGCACAAAGGACGTTAGTCCCTCTGCCATGCGTGCTTCAGGCTTTCAGAGCCGAGAGCGCCTGCCCCATCCGCGCCTCACGCCCGCACGGCGAAGTAGACGGCGGCGGGGTTGGGGGTGATGATCGCAGCGGTGGACTGCTCCGGCATCAGTTGATAGGCCTCGGTCAGTTCGACGCCAATGGCCTCCGTCACGCCCAGCAGCCGGAAGACGCGCTCGTGGTCGGCAAGCTCAGGGATGGCGGCATAGCCCCAGCTATAGCGTTTGCCTGCGCCCGTCGGCAGCCCCAACTCGCGGGTGATGCGCGCATTGACGTAGTCGGCCATCGCCTCGGCCATCTGCACACTCAACCCATGCAGGAAGTAGGCTTCGGTGTACTCGCCTGCCGCCTGCATACGCGCCGTCTCCTCCGAGGCGCGTTCGCCCATCGTCACCACCTGCAATGCGACAGCCGTGGGGCGGCCATCCGGCGTGGCGAAGTAATCAGCGAGACAGAGCCGCTCGCCAGTGGGCTGGCGCGGGAAGCTGAAGCGATCAATCTCGCGTGAGTGCGTCTCGGTATCCAGCACAATCAAATCGTCGCCATCGGGTCGGCAGGGGAAGTAGCCATAGACGGCGCGAGGATGCAGGGTGCGCCGCTGCCGCGCCTCACGCAGCATGCGCTCCAAACGGGGAGCGAACTCGTCGCGCTTTAGGCGCTCGAACGCCTCGCCATGCGCCACACCGCCCCACCTGCCCCGATAGAGCGCGTTGAAGTCGAGGTACTGCGCCACATCTTCCACAGCCACGCGGTCCAGTGCGCGGGCGCCCCAGAACGGCGCGACCACCGCCGGGATCGGCGCGACCGTCGGGCGAGCGGGGACATCCACCTGTGGTGTGGGCGGCTTGCTCTCGCGCTGGGCCTGCTTCTCGCGGGCGGCGACCGCCTCATGGGTCACGCGCTCCACCAGCGCCATGCGCCGCTGTGGATCGGTGATTTGGTCCATCAGGGCAAGCCCCTCGAAGGCGTCACGCGCATAGAATACACCCGGCGCATATGGCTCGGCGGCTTCACCCTCGCCAACGAAGAGCGCCCGGTAGCCATAGGGGCGATTGATCGCCGCGCCGCCGATCAGCACGGGGATATGCAGCCCGCGCCGATGCAACTCCTGCACGCAGAGTGGCATCTGCTTCGAGGTGGAGACCAGCAGCGCGGAGAGGCCAATCGCGTCAGCGTTGACCTCGATGGCCTTCTCCACAATCGTGTTGATGGGCGTCTGCTTGCCCAGATCATAGACCGTGTAGCCGTTGTTGGCGAGGATCGTGTTGACGAGGTTCTTGCCGATGTCATGCACGTCGCCAAACACCGTCGCCAGCACCACCCGCCCCTTCGTGTAGCCCTCGGCGCGTTCCAGATAGTGCTCCAGGTGGGCGACAGCGCGCTTCATCACCTCAGCGGATTGCAGCACGAACGGCAGGATCAACTCGCCCGCGCCAAACTTGTCGCCAACATCCTTCATGGCGGGCAGCAGCGCGTTGTTGAGCGTGTCTACCGCCGCCAGCGAGAGCGCTGGGGTCGTCTGCCAGTTGGCATCGCCGGCATCGTACGGCTGTTCGCCGGGAGCGCGTTCGAGGATCGCTGTGTCTACCAGCGCCGCGATGCCCTCCTTCTTCCTGTGCAGAATCTGGTAGTGCAGCCGCTGATCAACGCTCATGCCAGCGGTGGGATCAGCTTGCTCCTCCTGCTTTTCGGGAGCGTCGTGCTGCTCATAGTACGCGATGAAGCGCGGCAGGGCATCTTCGTCGCTGTTGAAGAGCAGATCGTCGCAAAGGATGCGCTCCCCGGCGGGTATCTCGGCGTAGGGCGTGATATGCGCTGGATTGACGATGGCGGCGTCGAGTCCGGCCTGCACAGCGTGATAGAGGAAGACCGAGTTGAGCGCGGCGCGGGCATGGGGCGCCACCCCAAACGAGACGTTGCTGACGCCAAGTACGGTCAATGCGCCTGGCAGTTCGGCCTTGATGCGGCGGATGCCGTCGAGCGTCTGCACGGCGCTGTCGCGTAGCTCCTCCTGGCCGGTGGTGACGGGGAAGGTCAGCGCGTCGAAGAGTAACGCTTCAGGCGCAAGTTCGTATTCCTGTGTGGCGATCTCGTAGATACGGCGGGCGACGGCAAGTTTGCGCGCCGTCGTCTTGGCCATGCCCTCTTCATCAATCGTCAACGCGATGACGGCTGATCCATGCTCACGCGCCAGCGGCAGCACGGCCTCCACCCGCTGGAGTCCATTCTCCAGATTGATTGAGTTGATGACGGCGCGGCCCGGATAGGTCTCAAGCGCGGCCTGTATTACGCTGGCCTCGGTAGAATCGAGGATCAGCGGCGCCTCGACGCCCATCTCCAGTATCTTGACGGCGCGACGCATCTGCTCGAGTTCGTCGCCGCGTTCGGTCATGGCGACACAGACATCCAGCGTATGCGCGCCGCCCTCCATCTGGTCGCGCGCCACTTGCAGCAGCGTATCGTAGTCGTCGGCCAGCAGCGCCCGTTTGATCTTGCGGCTGCCCTGTGCATTGACCCGCTCACCGATCAGCAGCGGCGCGGGGTCCTGTTGCAGCGGCGTGGCGCGCACAGCCGAGGCGACCAGCAACCGGCTGCGCGCTCGCCCCTCGTCAGTGAACGCGGCCAGCCGTGTCTGTGGGCGGCGCTGCTTTTCCGGTGACAGCGCATCCAGGGCAGCGACGAATGTGCGGATGTGGTCAGGCGTTGTGCCGCAGCAGCCGCCGATGACGTTGACGCCCATCTCGCCCACGAACTCGGCCAGCGTCTCGGCCATCTGGTCGGGTGTCATGGGGTAGACCGCCTTGCCGCCGACATTGAGCGGCAGTCCAGCGTTGGGGATGGTGGAGATCGGCAGTGGGATCGTCTCGGTGAGGTAGCGCACCGGCTCACGCATATAGTCCGGGCCGGTGGAGCAGTTGAGGCCCACCACATCCACATGCAGCGCCTGCACAATCGCGGCGGCGGCGCCGATCTCGGTCCCCAGCAGCATGCGCCCGCTGGTGTCGAGCGTCACCTGCGCCTGAATCGGCAGGATGCGCCCCGTCTGATCGAAGGCGCGGCGAATGCCGGTGATGGCGGCGCGCACCTCTAGAATATCCTGGCTGGTCTCGATCAGCAACAGGTCAACGCCACCCTCGATCAGCGCGGCGGCCTGTTCGCGGTACAGCTCGGCAAGCTGCTGGTAGGTGATGTTGCTGAGGGCCGGGTCGTCCGAGGAAGGCAGCATGCCGCTCGGCCCCATCGAACCGGCGACGAAGCGCGGACGCTCTGGTGTGGCGAACTCATCGGCGGCGGCGCGGGCCAGCCGGGCGGCGGCGCTATTGATCTCGTGGGTGCGCTCGCCCAGGGCGTAGTCATCGAGCTTGAGGCGCGTGCCAGTGAAGGTATCAGTCTCCACCACATCGGCGCCCGCAGCCAGGTAGGCGCGGTGGATGTCGCGGATGACGTCGGGGCGGCTGATGGCGAGGATTTCGGGGCAGCCATCGAGCGCGGCGCCGCCATAGTCGGCGGCGGTCAGCCCCAGATTCTGGATCATCGTTCCCATCGCGCCGTCGAAGATCAGCGTGCGTCGCCCGATCTCCGCGAGATATCCACTGTTCTGTTGCCCTCGTTCCGCCATGCGCTCTACCCCCTCGCCCTTGTTTGCCTAATGTCTTGTGCTATCTACAGTACCACCGTCAGGGATACCGCAACCGCCCCTCACGCTTCCACTGCTCCTTGAGCGCGCGCATCCGCAGCATGAGGGGTGACGGGTTGGCTTCTTGCAGACGTATCTGCTCCTGAACATACCGTTCGATCTCGGCCATGTACTCATCTATCGCCGCTTTGTTGTGCAGAT
>JBDTAI010000167.1:0-8031 GCA_039924685.1 Ktedonobacterales bacterium | reverse complement strand
GAGATACCACTTCCACTCGCCCATCAGCGCCTCATAGCGCAGTTCTTCATCAGGCGAGAGATCAACAAAGACACGCCGTTCGCGGTAGGCGGCGATGTGGCGCGCAGCGGAGAGTTCCTCGGCGCCGCGCTCATAGACCAGCGGGCCAATCAGATCGAAGAGTTCGGCATGGCGACCATCGGCGCGCTCAAGTGTGGCGCTCAATCCCAGCCGCCACGGCGCGGGACATTTCTTGACGATGGCGCGGTAGCTCTGCGCGGGCAGGTGGTGCGCCTCGTCGAAGATCAGCAGCCCATAGCCAGCCAGCTTGCGGCGTGGCATCGCAGCGGAATCGTAAGTGATGATGGTGATGGGGCCAACCGTGCGCTCGCCGCCACCCACCACGCCAACAGCCTCCTCCGGCGCCTGCAATCGCTCGATCACCCCCGCGTGCCACTGGCGCAGCAGTTCAATCGTCGGCACAACCACCAGCGTCCGCACGCCCAACTGCGCCATCGCATCGAAGGCGACGATGGTTTTGCCCGCACCCGTCGGCAGCACGACGATACCACGTGCGCCCTGCCGCAGCCATGCCGCCACCGCCTCGCTTTGATACTGTCGCGGCTGCACACTCAGGTGTGGCGTGAAGGGCAACGCAAAGGGCGCCCGCGCAGACTCGGCGGGCAGCGGCGTACTGGTGGCCACAGGAGTGGAGGGAGCAGCAGGCGCGGGAGCATCGGGTGATGCCGACGCGCTGATCACGCCTTCAGAGACTTCAGAGACTTCAGGCGCATCGTCGGCTTCATCAGCCTCTTCCAGCGCGGCGAAGACATCGTCAGTCAACTCGTCGTCTGTATCGGTGGTAGTGGTTGCCGTATCCGTGTCAGGATGGGGCGGGCAGGGTGAACGAGACAACGTGGCCTCCTGGGGTATGGCGGTGGTTGAGAGTGGTGAGCGGCTAAAGCCGCGCCTGAAGTCCCTCACAGGACGCGAAGCCCGCCTGCGCGGGCTGGAGATTCAAGAGAGGTGGCATCCCTGCCAATCGAGGTTCTATCAGTGTTTAGGCCACCTGCCGCATCGGCGCATCATGCGCCGCCAAGGCCAGCGGTTGCGCCTCATTGCCGCCCGCCTCCTGCCTCACGACCATCGGCTCGAATGACTCGAATGACTCGAACGGTTCGCCAGACTCGATCAGTTCGAGTGGCTCGGTTGCGTCGGCAGATGCGACGGCATCGAAGGGCGTTGGTTCTGGCGTGACCACCAGCGTGGTGAGCGCGGTAGCCGCCGCCGCCTCGATGCGCGCCTCACTGCGCACGCCGAAGCCATAGTGCTGGCGCAACAGATGGGCATGCGCCACCTGATAAAGCTGCTCGATGCTATGGACACCCAGGTGGCCGGTCAGCCGCAGCGCCGTGCGCGGGCCGATATGCTCCACCCGCATCAGTGCGCGCACCTCGTCGGGCAGCGACTCTTCGCACAGGTCGTCATAGAAGGTCATGCGGCCTGTGGTGATCAGCTCGGTGATCTTGCGGCGCAACCGCTCGCCCAGGCCCGGCGCCTGCAACGCCTGACCTCGCGCCACGATCTGCGCGGCAGGCTCGGCCAGCGAGAGAATGCTGCGCGCCGCCGTGCGATAGGCGGCGATGCGATAGGGATTGGCCTGCTGCATCTCCAGCAGCGTCGCAATATTGAACAGCACCTCAGCCACCTGCTGATTGCTGACACGCGCCAGATGTGGTGTACCTACAGTGACTGGCTCGCCCTGCTCCGAGACAAGCTGCACGGTCTGAGCAAACTGAAACATACAACTACCTCCACGTCGCCGCCAGACGTTGAACATGACGCGGAAAAGGGGCGCACACGCGATTGGCGGGTATCGAACATACGTTCTGATCGTACCACATACAGCCCCATTACACAAGCAAGCTGGAAGTGGTCCCATCGCCCATCTCGTCTGGATTGGAAGGGATAGCGCGTCTGCTCATATATTCTTTCTGAGCGGCCCAGAGACGGAGATTTATGGCAGATGCGATCACAAAAAAATCCCCTTCCCAACGAGGGAAGGGGGCAGGATTGAGCTTTCTTTGCGGCTATTCTAGGTATGGTTCCATAGGAGGCTGCGGCGGTTGGAGCGGCCCACTGGTCTGTTGTGTAGGCAGTTGGTCGCTTATCTGCTGCGCGGGGAGCGATCCAGTAGCGTCGGCGCCGCCATCGAAGGCTGGATTGGGCGTTGACAAAGGGGTTGACGGTGGGATGCGCTCAGGCCAGCCTGAGTATGGATTCGTATAGGCGTCAGTAGAGGAGGCGCCAGCGTGCGTTCCAGATGCAGCAGGGGGCGCAGGCGGCGGGGATGGCGCGGATTCCCCAGGCGTGAGGCCGAGGATCGCCTGGAGCGGCCTGGTCTCGCGGGGCAGCGCCCGTGTGATCGCCCCACGCATAGCGGTGGATGGGATCGGCGCCGTGGGCGTAGCCGGTTGCGGCCATCCGCCGTTCTGCCCGTTCAGTGGGCGCGGCGTGGTGAGGTTCCCTGACGAGTTAGCGGCAGGCACGGGATAGCCAGGCGACGCTTGATAGGCTGGGCGGGCCGGACGCAGGCCGCCACTGTTTCCACCAATGGTAGGCATAGGCTGTGTCATCGGTTCCTCAGCATGCAGGAGCATGGGGTTCGAGAACGGCGTCATCTCCACACTGGTCGCGCCCGAAAGCAGCGGCGGCGCCGATGGTCCCCCCATATCACTCAGGCGGAACAGGCTGATCTTTCGCAGTAGCGCGTTCGCCAGGTCCACCAGATAGTCCATAGATTGCCGCGTTTGCTCCATATGGTCGCGTGTCTGGCCAGTGATGGTGGTGATCTCACTCATCGCCACCGAGATCTGCGCTGCGGATTGCGTCTGCCCGGTGGCAATCGTATTCATCTGCGCAATCACTGCGGCGATCCGCTGCGTCACCAGGTCCACTGCCTCGAGCGCAGCGCCCGCCTGTGTCGCCAGTTCAGACTGCATCACCACCTGCTCGGCGCTATACTCAATCTGCACCGCCACCTCATTGGTCTCGCTCTGCACACTCTGAATGTGCGCGTGTATCTGTTTGGTGGCCTCGGCGCTGCTCTGCGCCAGCGTGCGAATCTCCTGGGCCACCACCGCAAAGCCGCGCCCATACTCGCCTGCGCGCGCTGCCTCGATGGCGGCGTTGAGCGCCAGTAGTTTTGTCTGGTTGGTGAAATCCTGCACCATCTGCGCAATAGCGCCGATCTCCTGGCTGCGTTCACCCAGCCGCTTGACCTTCTTCATTGATTGCAGTGTCATCTCGCGCACACGCATCATGCCCTGGGTGGCGCTTTCGGCGGCCTCGCGGCCCACCTGCGAGATGTCAATAGCTTCCTGCGCGATCTTACTGGACTCCTGAGCCATCTCAGCAATCGCGCCTATGCTATTGGCCATCAGTGTCACCCCCTGTGACACCTCGAAAAGACCTGTCGCCTGCTGGCGGACGCCGCCGACAAGTTGCGCCGCCGCATCGCGCACGTCGGTCGCGTTCTGGTTGACAAGCTCACTGGCGCTCTGCACGTCCGCCAGCAGACCGCCCAGTGTCTCAAGGATCGTGTTGAGTGACATGGCGAGCGGCGCGAGCGTACCACTGTTGACTACCACGCGCACAGCAAGGTCGCCCTGGCGCACCTGCTCCATACGGTAGAGCAGATCAAACAGGCCCGTTTCGAGCGCCTGACGCTCCTGTTCGCGCTCGAAGAAGATGCGGCTGGTATCTATCGCCAGCGCCGCCTGATCGGCAAAGAGTTCGATGATCTCGATGGTCTCCTGCGTCGGGGTTCTGCCGTCTTCGGGTTGATCGAGCGAGAGGATGCCCAGCAGTCTCCCATCGCGTGGGCTGACCAACTGCACAAACAGCACATCTTCGGGATGCCACGCGTCCTGCGGATTGATATTCGGCGCGGGTGGAATGGGGACTGTCACGCCGACACCTTCGAGCAGGTGCTTGTAGCGATGGCCGATGAAATAGGAGCGGCTGACACGAAACTGCGGGTGCATTACCGTGAGCAAGAGGTCGAGGCGCGGTGGATTGCTGACGAGATTGTGCTGATCGGCGGCGCCGAGGCCCGCCGTCGCCACCACTTCCACAAAGTCGCTATCTTCATGCACGATATTGAGCGCGGCGCAACGGAAGCCGAGCGCGTCGTTGATGGACTGCACCACCTGCGTGAAGATATTTTCCAGTCCCATCTCAGCGCGCAGCGAGGCGCCCAGGCGCACCATCTCTTTGATCTGGCGCGCCCGGCGCTCCAGGTCGCGTTCCGATACCCTCGGCATAGTTCGCCTCCCCCACCGGCAGCGCATCAATAACCTGCCGTTCAGCATCGTTCAGCATCGCTCAGCGCGGTGTAGCGTGTCGCGCCGTTCGCCTGTGTATGCCTGTCTGCCATGCCCGCTATTATGCGCCCAATCGCCAGCGCCGTCAATCCTGTGCAAACGATTGGCTGGTCGTGATCGGTGTAGTGAGCAGGATGTGAGGCTAGTTGGGATCAACCTGGGGTGAATGGGGCGAGTGGGGCGGGCGTCAACCGCTAGTGGCCACCGGAGGCGGTGAACTCCTTGTAGGCATCCTCATCCATCAGGTCGTTGAGTTCAGCGGGATTGCTCAGGCGCACGACGATCATCCACCCCTCGCCGAAGGAATCGCTGTTGACAAGTTCGGCGTGATCCTTGAGCGCCTCGTTGACACGCACCAGCGTTCCGCTGACCGGAGAGAACAACTCCGAGGTCGCCTTGACCGATTCGATGTCGCCAAAGTGTTCGCCTGCGCGAATCTCGCGCGCGCCACCCGCCTCATCCCAGGGCAAGTCGAGGTAGACGACATCGCCCAGTTCGTCCTGCGCAAAGTCGGAGATGCCGATGGTCGCCTCATCACCTTCGACGCGCGCCCACTCATGCGTCCTGGCGAAATGTGTACTCTGAGGTGTACCCTGCGGCTGTGCTGCGTCTGCCATTGTTTGTCTACCTCCACCTGATTTGATTTCATGACTCACGCCAATCGGCATGCAAGCTGGCAAATTGAGCGACGAACATGCTCGAAGCTTCTGTTCTGCGGCGTCGTGATCGAGTAGTGATCGTGGCGGCCGCTGAGATTACCCGTGGCCTTCAAGCCACAAACCACCCCTGCGATCCAGTACCCGGTGGAGGCGCCAAATCACCATCAGCCCCACACGGTTATGCCTGCCTGGGTCGCTTGTAGAACGGCAGCGGCGCAATCACCGCAGGAACGGCCTTGCCACGAATCTCGACGGTGATCTCATTGCCCAGTATCGCCTCGGCTGGCGCGACATACCCCATCCCGGCGGGTCGCCCCAGCGTCGGACACATGGTGCCGCTGGTGAGGACGCCAATCGGATCACCATTGCGCAGGATGCGATACCCGGCGCGCGGCACGCCACGGTCGCGCAACTCCACGCCGATCAGCTTGCGTCGCAGCCCATTGGCCTTCTCATCCACCAGCGCCTGCCGCCCGATGAAGTCATTGCCTTTCGCCAGCTTCACCGTCCAGCCGAGGCCTGCTTCGAGGGGGGTGATCTCCTCGGTCAGTTCGTGGCCATAGAGGCAGTAGCCCGCTTCGAGCCGCAACGTATCACGCGCCCCCAGCCCGGCGGGTAACAGGTTGATCGGCTTGCCCGCCGCCAGCAACGCATCCCACAGGTCGCCGACACGCTCACTAGCACAGTACATCTCAAAGCCATCCTCGCCGGTATAGCCAGTGCGTGAGATCAGGCTTTCGATGCCCGCGACGGCGCCAGGGCGAGAGTGGTAGTAGGCGATCTCATCCAGTGGTGTCTCGGTCAGCGGCTGAAGTGTCTGTTGCGCCAGCGGACCCTGCAACGCCAGCAAGCCCATCTCGGCTGAGGCGTTGGTGAGCGTGGCGTCGGGGTGGCTGTCCGCCTGCTCTGTGAACCAGGCCCAATCCTTCTCCATCGTTCCCGCGTTGACGACGACGAGATAGCGCGCGGGCGCCAACTGGTAGATGATCAGGTCGTCGAGCGTGCCACCATCAGGCCGCAAAATCTGCGAGTAGAGCGCCTGATGATCGCTCAGGCGGCTCACATCGTTGGGGACGAGCCGCTGCAAAAAGTCGAGCGCGCCCGCACCGGTCACACGGAACTCGCCCATGTGACTGACATCGAAGAGGCCCGCCCGCTCACGCACGGCGCGGTGTTCTTCAAGGATTCCGCTATATTGGACGGGCATCTCCCAGCCGCCGAACTCCACCAGTCGCGCGCCCAGCGCCTTGTGTCGCTCGAACAGCGGTGTTCGTAGAAGCTGCGGCGCCGCAGTTCCCTCGGCCCGATCTTCGCTCATATCTATCGTCTCCCGCAGGGATGTTGTGGAAAAGGAGTCGGCGTCAGCACGTCTGCTGACGGTCATGCGGTTGTATTGTAGCCGCGAAGACCGCCCTTTGTCTAGCGACCTTTCCCAGCCGTTCTCCAGCCCACGCAGGCGCGGCTCTCCAGGGATGCGAGCAACCCATAGGCGCGGCTTCAGCCGCTGGCGCCTCTACGCCATCAGGTAGGCGAGGATGTTGACAGTGAGCGTCTGGAAGTGTGGGTTGCTGAAGAGCGGCGGCGCCTGTGTGACAAGCAGCGCCTCGTTGCCGCTTGCTGTTTGCCCGGTGGCGCCCCTGATTGCGCCTGACTGCGCGCCCCCTGGCGCTCCACTATCGCCTGACCCCGATACCGCCAACTGATCAATGCGCAGATCGCTCAACCCCCAACTCCACTGGAATGTGCCAGCGTCAAAGACCTTCGCGCCGCTTGGCGCCTGGTAGACCGACGCATTGGCGAAGTCCATGCCGCTGGCCGGGCATTGCGAGGTCGCTTTGCATTGTAGTGGGGAGGTCATGATCACCTGAAGCGTCGCGGGCGCGCCGGTTTTCGCCTGCCGGTCATATTCGCCGCCGATCACGCCGGGGATGGCGTCGCCCACTTGCAGCGTCGTATTCTGCAGGAACGGCTGGCTGCCGCTGGCCAGTTCGCCAGCAGTCGTCGTCGCCACGCCGCCACCGTACTCCAGCCCCAGCAAACCCACTTCGGGATCATGCAGTGGTGGGTCTTCCCAGCGCACGGTCGTCGCCAGCGGATTGCTCTGCGCCACTGGATCGAGCGTGGCGCTCTTATAGCACACCACCACGCGGTCGGAGCCAAGCGCGCTGTTGAGCAGCCGGATATGCCAGTAGACATCGTTGCCGCCAAAAAAGGCCAGCGAGGTTCCGGCATCACGGGTGGCTGTGATGTTGTGACGCATCTGGGTGGACCAGTATTCTGAGTGGCCAGAGACGATCACCAGCTTGCGATGCACAAGCGCGGTCGTTCCCAGGTCGAGATCGGAGTCGGTCATATAGGTTACGTCGTAGGATTGCTGCTCCAGCCAGCTCACCAGTTCGACATCATACATCGAGAAGTCGCCCAGACCCGCATTGAGATCATAGGGACGGTCAAAGCTCGCTGCATAGGAGCGATAGGGAAAGGTATAGGCGCCATCCGGCGCGAGGCCGCGATAGAGACTATGATCGCCCCAGCGGTTATATGCCTGGTAGGTGAAGAACGGTATCTGCACGACAATAGGCGCCGCGCTGCTGTCACTGCGCACCACAAAGATTGTATAGCGCATAAAGCCAGCCGATGAGAGCAGTTTGACGATATAGACACCCGATACCCAGGTGGCGCCGGTATGAATGGTGGTGGTGATGCGCCAATTGGCTGCGCTTACCATGCGTGTCGTCGGGTCCACGATTGCGGCTGGTTGCGTGACGCCAGTGATGAGCCGGGAGGAGTACATCAGGCGGGCGCCGTGGCCCTGATAGTAGCCCATGCGATAGACGGTGAAGGTGAACGCGACAGCGGTGGTCGAGACGTAGAGGTGTACCTCCTGTCCGGCGTTGACCGTGGCGGGCGCCGTGAATCCCTCGATGGCGTCAATGCCGCCGATGGAGTGATCGAGATGCCATGCATCACTGCCAGGGCAGAGAGTTTCGGCGGCGATGGGGTTAGGC
>JBDTAI010000166.1:0-3573 GCA_039924685.1 Ktedonobacterales bacterium | reverse complement strand
GTACATATCACGCAGGATATGCCGCTCGTCACGTCTTTATTTCGCGCATGCCTGCACGTTCGGGCGTCGCGCGATCCTGGTCATTTGGGCTATTTTTGCGCCGTGTCCTGCCGATTTGAGGAATTGACGGGGGAATAGGGTGATAGATACCAGTCCGATGCGTTAAAATGTCTATATATCTGGTGAATGGCAAAGCAACGCGCCAGATAGTGTCGCAATCAGCAAGCGACACACGTAGCGACACACGTAGCGACACACACATGAGCGGAGCAGGGGAGGCGCCGTGACATCTGAGAAGCATCCCCGCCGCGCGGTTTGCGGCGTGGAGCGAGCAATGAAGCGATAATATGTTGGCCATTCCATACCGTTCAGGCAAGGCGATCAGCAGCATACTTCGTGATCCTTCGCTCTCTCGGCGCGGCGCCAACTGTGGCATCGTCACCGCGCGAAGGTTCCAGGGAACAGCAGGATTGAGCACGTCAAACACCTCATGGCAGACACGGTACATCCCCAACACACGGCCTGGGCGCCTGATTGGCGTGTACATTGCTGTAGAGGCTGTACAGGGGGAAAGCATTGCTGCGGATGGCAGGCGGCGCGAACACGCATCAGCGCAGACGCCGGGCGTAGCGGTGAAAAGCAGCCAAAGCAAAGTGGCGCGAAGGCCGATCCCAAGCGGATTGAAGGCAGTTGAGCTTCCTTGACGCGCGTACCCCTATGACGTATCATAAGAGTAGATTTACCTGGACACGGAGGGGCTCGGTCCACCCTCGACCATGAAAGGGGGGAACTTCAGGTGAACGATAAGTTCGATAAGTTTACAGAGCGGGCTCGCAAGGTTCTGAGCCTCGCACAGGAAGAAGCGCAACGCTTCAACCATAATTACATCGGGACTGAGCATCTCCTCCTCGGCCTTGTGCGCGAGGGCGACGGGGTGGCCGCGAAGGTTCTGAGCAACCTGGGTGTTGAACTGAACAAAGTGCGTAGCGCTGTCGAGTTCATCATTGGGCGCGGCGACCGCATCGTGCTTGGCGAGATTGGCCTGACCCCACGCGCCAAAAAGGTGATCGAGTTGGCGGTGGAGGAGGCGCGGCGCCTCAACCATCACTACATCGGCACTGAGCATCTGCTGCTTGGCCTCGTTCGTGAGGGCGAGGGCATCGCGGCAGGCGTGCTGGAAAGCCTGGGTGTCAATCTGGAGCGCGTGCGTTCCGAGACCATCAAAGTCCTCAACCAGTCGGGCAATCCGCATGAGGCGAGCGGTGGCCGCGATCCCAAGCATTCCAAGACACCAACCATTGACCAGATGGGCATTGACCTGACCGCTCAGGCGCGCCAAGGCAAGCTTGACCCCATCGTCGGACGCGATCAGGAGATCGAGCGCGTCATCCAGATTCTCTCGCGTCGTCAGAAGAACAATCCGGCGCTGATTGGTGAGCCGGGCGTAGGCAAGACGGCGATTGTCGAGGGGCTGGCACAGAAGATCATTGCGGGCGAGGTGCCAGAAACACTGCAAGGCAAACGCCTGCTGACGCTTGACGTTGGCTCGCTCGTCGCGGGCACCAAGTATCGCGGCGAGTTCGAGGAACGCCTGAAGAAGATCATCGAGGAAATCCGCACCAGCCAGGATTGTATCATCTTCATAGATGAGGTGCATACCCTGGTGGGCGCCGGAGCCGCCGAGGGCGCGGTTGACGCTGCCAACATCCTGAAGCCCGCCCTGGGCCGGGGCGAGCTTCAGTGCATTGGCGCCACCACACTCGACGAATATCGCAAATATATCGAGAAAGACCCGGCGCTGCAACGCCGCTTCCAGGATGTGATTGTGCGGGAATCCACCGTCGAAGAGACGATCCAGATTCTCAAAGGCATCCGTGAGCGGTATGAGCAGCACCACAGGCTGAAAATCTCGGATGGCGCGCTCAAGGCCGCCGCCGAGATGGGCAGCCGCTACATCACGGAACGGTTCCTGCCCGATAAGGCGATTGACCTGATTGACGAGGCCGCCAGCCGTGTGCGCATGCAGCGCTCGCTCGCTCCGCTCAACCTCAAGGAGGCCATGCGCGGCCTTGAGGCGGTGCTGCGCGAGAAGGATGAGGCGATCCAGAATCAGAGCTATGAGCAGGCCGCCGAACTGCGCGACCGTGAGGTGAAGCTGCGCGACCGTATTGCCAAGCTGGAATCTGGCTGGCAGCGCGACCAGGGCAACGAAACACCTGTCGTCACCGAGGAAAACATCGCCCAGATCGTCTCGATGTGGACGGGCATCCCGGTGATGCGAATCGCGCAGGAAGAGTCCGCGCGCCTGCTGGAGATGGAAGGCGCGCTACACAAGCGCGTGATCAGCCAGGACGAGGCGATTGACACCATCAGCCGCGCCGTGCGCCGCGCACGCGCCGGTCTGAAGGACCCCAAGCGCCCGATTGGCTCATTCATCTTCCTCGGCCCGACCGGCGTCGGTAAGTCGGAGCTGGCAAAGGCGCTCGCCGAGTTTATGTTCGGCAGCGAGGATGCGCTGATCAAGATTGACATGTCCGAGTTCATGGAGCGTCACGCTGCTGCTCGTCTGGTCGGCGCCCCTCCGGGCTACGTCGGCTATGAGGAGGGAGGTCAACTGACTGAGGCGGTGCGGCGAAAGTCGTATAGTGTGATCCTGCTCGACGAGATCGAGAAGGCGCACCCTGATGTCTTCAACATGCTGCTTCAGATTCTTGAAGATGGCAAGCTGACCGACGCGAAGGGCCGCACGGTGGACTTCCGCAACACCATCGTGATCATGACCTCGAACGTCGGCGCCTCACTGCTCAACCGTGAAGCCGCCATCGGCTTTACCCAGAGCAAAGACAAGGCGAAGGCGCAGCAGAGCGAGTACGAGTCCATGCGCGACAAGGTGATTGGCGAACTGAAGAACACCTTCAAGCCCGAGTTCCTCAATCGCATTGACGCCACCATCGTCTTCCGCAGCCTGCGGCAAGAGGATGTGCGCCAGATCGTTGACCTGTTGCTGTTCCGCGTGCGCACACAGCTCACCGAACAGCAGGTGGAACTGCTCGTCCCGGAGGACTCCAAAGACTTCCTGGTCGAGAAGGGCTACGATCCACAGTACGGCGCCCGCCCGCTACGCCGCACGATCACGAACCTGATCGAGGATCCGCTGGCGGAGGGTCTGCTGCAAGGCAGGTTCCGTCCGGGCGACATCGTCGAAGCGGTTCACCGCGATGACACCATCGCGCTTGAAGTGCATGAGCGGCGCGAGGATCTGCTGCAAACGCTGCCACCCGCTCCCGAAGCGGCGCTCTCCGCTGGCGCGGTGGGCGGCGGTGGCTCCGATGTCGGCGAGTAGCGTGTAATATTGTGCTCTCGGCATTAAAATGCCGGAGCACGGGCGGGACGGGGACTGAAGTCCCCTCTCAGGAGCGTGTTTCAGGGGAGACTCTGGAACACGCTTCTTTTTGTTGGGGAAGTTATACCAAGTCGGGTTAGGCGGTTGGAGAAAGGTCAGCAGGCCACCAGTGATACTGGGTCGCCGTGTGGATGGCTCCGACGAGCTTGGGGACGGTCTGCAAGGCAGCG
>JBDTAI010000165.1:0-3206 GCA_039924685.1 Ktedonobacterales bacterium | reverse complement strand
CGGCGATCACCAGATTAGCGCGCTGGCAGCCCGCCTTCTCAAGCACACGCGCCTCACAGGCGTCACCACGAATGACGGCTGATCCCAGCTCTTCGGTCAGGTGCTCGGCGCGGCGCGCGTCACGTTCGAGCAACAGCACTTCATGGCCCTGGTTGAGCAGCCCTTTCGCCAGATAAAAGCCAACCTGGCCACCACCGCCGATCAAGATATACATGCTCATAGCGTCTCTCGCTTCCTTTGGAATGGGTACAGCGCGTCAGGCGCAGAGAGCGCCGGAAGATCGGTCATGAGCGACGCGACGCAGTGGCCGACGCAGGTGTGGCCGGCGCCGACCGTGTGGGTGGCGGAGGCGGCGTGGGGACGCTGGTGCCAGCGGCCAGTGAGCGCGTTGCAGACCTACCTGGAACGACGGGATCAGTCAGCTCTTTCATCATCAGTTTGGCGCCGACCTTCGTAGGGCTGATACTTTGCAGACCCAGATCGTTGTAGGTC
Organism: Ktedonobacterales bacterium; assembly: GCA_039924685.1. Taxonomy (GTDB): domain Bacteria; phylum Chloroflexota; class Ktedonobacteria; order Ktedonobacterales; family JADMIN01; genus JBDTAI01. The sequence goes on along the minus strand of JBDTAI010000165.1, from coordinate 2,714 downwards.
TCCTGGCGGATGGGATCGTAGATGCGACAAACCACATTCTGTATCCCAAAGATGTGCTTGGCGATCTGCGCAGCCATAATGTTGCGGTTGTCGCCATTGGTAACAGCGGCGAAAGCGTAGGCTCCTTTGAGGCCTGCGCGCTCGAGAATATCCTCGTCGGTGCCGTCGCCAGTGACTATCTGGCCATTGAAATCATCGCCCAGCCGTTCGAATGCTTCGCCGTTCTGGTCAATGACCACTACCTCGTAACCGGCTTTGCTCAACAGGTTAGCAAGCAGAGCGCCCACGCGCCCGCAGCCCATTATGATAATTCTCTTCACGGTTTCATCTCCTCCTGGGGCAGCCTTCGCTACGCCATATGGCGCCATGGCATACTGCATGCCCATCACCGGGTATGGTATAAACCTGACAGGTGATGACGGTCAACTGCCCGTTCGTCCTGTTAGCTCTGTCCATATGGGCTATCCACTGGCAGCAGAGAACTGCCGGACATGTAGCGTCAGCATCGTCAGCATCGTCAAACACGCGAAACACGCGACACGCCCTCTCACCTGATCATGCCACAGCGCGCCAACCCCTCTGGCGCAGTGCGTGATCAGGTCGAGAAGGCGTATCCTTCAACCAGCTTTCTGGCTACCAACAGGCGATCAGTACAATCAATAGGCTTTGGCGAAAACCGCCCACGCTGTTCCCGGCCTGCCACAGTGAACGCATGCGCCCGGCTGCCCCTCTGGCTGGACCAGTGGCAGGCAGCGAATCGTCGCTTGCGTTTCGGCCTTGATCTCGGCTTCGCAGGCAGCATCGCCGCACCACCACGCTTCGACGAAACCCAGCGTAGCCCGGTCGGCGAAGAGCCGCTTGAACTCGTCGTAGTCGCTGGCCTGATAGGTCCGGCTCAACCGGAAGGCGAGCGCCTGGTCATAGAGCGCCTGCTGAATCTGCTCCAGCAACTCGCGCACCCGCTGGGCGGCGCCATCCTTCGCCACGGCCTCTTTCGCGGTGCGGTCAGTGCGTGGGACCAGTGTCACTTGTCCATTCTGGGCGTCACGTGGGCCTATCTCTATACGCACCGGCACGCCACGGAGTTCCCAATCATTGAACTTGTAGCCGGGACGCTCCTCACGCCAGTCGGCGCGCACCCGTACCCCTGCCTGGCGCAGCGCGCCCTCGACCTCGCTTACCAGCGCGGCGACAGTCTCGCGTTCGTCGTCTTTGCGCCAGATCGGCACGATCACCGCCTGAATCGGCGCGACGCGCGGCGGCATGCGCAGTCCCGACGCATCGCCGTGCGTCATGATCAACCCACCGATCAACCGCGTACTGACGCCCCAACTCGTCGTCCACGCCACTTTGCTCTCGCCATCGGCGTCCTGAAAGCGAATACCGAAGCTCTTGGCAAAGTTCTGGCCCAGGTTGTGGGATGTGCCAGCTTGCAGCGCCTTGCCATCGCCCATCATCGCCTCGATGCTATAGGTGCGCAGCGCCCCGGCGAATTTCTCGCTCTCGCTCTTGAGGCCAGAAACGACCGGTATCGCAAGCTCTTTCTCGACGAAATCCTGATAGACTTTATCCAGAATCAGCAGCGTCTCGGCCTCAGCCTCGGCCTCGGTGCGGTGAACGGTGTGGCCCTCTTGCCAGAGAAACTCGGTGGTGCGCAGGAAGGGGCGTGTGCGTTTCTCCCAGCGCACGACGTTGGCCCACTGGTTGTAGAGCAGCGGCAGGTCACGATAGCTATGTACCCATTGCGCATACATATAGCCGATGATGGTCTCGGAGCTTGGACGCACCACCAGGGGCTCTTCAAGTTCTTCGCCGCCTGCCCGTGTCACCAGCGCCACCTCCGGCGCAAAGCCTGCGACGTGTTCCGCTTCACGCTCCAGAAAGCTATAGGGGATGAAGAGCGGGAAGTAGACGTTTTCGTGGCCCGTCGCCTTGATGCGCTCGTCCAGCAGGCGCTGCATGTTCTCCCACAGGGCATAGCCATAGGGACGAATGACCATGCAGCCGCGCACCGGCGAAAGATCGGCGAGATCGGCCTTGTAGACGACATCGAGATACCAGCGTGAGTAGTCGTCCAGATCGGCTAGCTCCTGCACAAACTTGTTTTCGCTGCTTGCCGCTGACGCTGGGGCGCCCTGCTGCTTGCCTTTCGGCTGCCCGTTCGCTGTTTGCGGAACGAGGCGCTCACCCTTGTCGGCGCTGTTCTTTGCCATGCCTGATCCTCCTCAATATCTGGTATACCTGCGCTCGGTCTTGACAGGCCGGAGCACGCTACGAATAGCGAACTAAAGTCCGCTGTATGCGCCGAATGTCTGGCGCTCGTGCTGCGCAGGCCAACAAAAAGCCCGTCCCCGGAGTTGATGTTCTCCGAGGACGGGCTTGCATACCCGTGATGCCACCTCGCTTCACAGGCGGCGATTCACCAGCAGGCCAGCGGTGACTTGATCAACTGCTGGTGATCCGGTGAGCGCCTGTGCGCTCTGCCCGCGTGACCACCAGCGATTGTATTTTTTGCCGGTGATGATGCGGCGTCCTGTGGTAACGGTGGACTTCCGGCGGCCTTATCGCTTGTCGCGCTCACGCAAGGGAGCAATCAACAGGCGTCTGCGGCGCGCGGCTGACGGGTGGGTTCGATGCGAGGTCGCGTCGGCTTGCACTGGCCCGACTCGCTGGAGCGACGCTCGACACACCTACTGGTCCCGGTCTGCGCTTGT
>JBDTAI010000164.1:0-6179 GCA_039924685.1 Ktedonobacterales bacterium | reverse complement strand
GTCGGTTGCATGGTAGTTCCTCCAAAACATTTCTTGCCGGGCTGCGCTGGTCCAGCAGCGGCGCGACACTGAAGTATCCTACGGCGTCGCTGCCAGGGATTGTGTCATCATTACCTAACGCATCTTTGGCGCCAGTCAGGAGCCAGTCAATGGACGCGGCGTCCGTACGCCATGTGTCGTGCTCCCGCTTGCTATGGATTGCAAGCGCAATGATGGGTAGCGCGCCGTGGTCGTGTGGTACGCTATGATGGCATAGTGGATGATGGCATGTTGGCCTGACGGAAGAACCACATCAGGAAGGAAACCAACAATCGTGTATCGTCTGATCGCGCTCGATGTGGATGGCACACTGCTCAGGCCGGACCACACGCTCTCACCACGGGTGCGACGCGCGCTACATGATGCGCAAGAGCGCGGCATAATCGTCTGTCTGGCGACTGGCAAGATTTTCCCCTCGATTCGCGCGCTGGCGGGTGAATTGGGGCTTATTGGCCCGCAGATCGTCTGCAACGGGGCCGCCATCGCCGATGCCCCCTCCGGCGGCGTCGAGCGTGCCTGGGCGCTCACACCAGCCGAAGTGACCCAGGCCCGCCGCGTGCTGGCAACGCATGCTCCTCACCTGGCGATTGCCTGGTATACACCCGGTGCGATCCTGACCGATGCGGCGCCTGGTCCTGCCGCCGACACACTAGACGCCATCCTGCGCGCCTATCATGAGCCGATCCCTGTGCATGTTCCGTCGCTTGCCGCACCCGATGTTCCGGCGCCATTGAAGCTGCTGATGACCGACGAGCCAGCCCAACTCGACATCCTGCGCCGCAAACTGGAGCCGGCCCTGGAGGGGACGACGCTACGCCTGGTCCGCACGTCGCTTGAATTCCTGGAGATTATGCCGCTGCATGTGAGCAAGGGCGTCGCGCTGCGCGAGATTCTGGCGCGCCGGGCGATTCCGCGTGAGGCAGTGGTGGCGGTTGGCGACGGCGAGAATGACATTCCGCTGCTGGCCGAGGCTGGGCTGGCCGTGGCGATGGCGAATGCACAGCCAGACGTGCGCGCTCATGCCAACCGCATCGCCGCCAGCAACGCCGACGATGGTGTGGCGCTGCTGATCGAAGACTTGCTTGGGGGATAGCGGGTGTGAAGGTGACCCAACGCACGATGCAAGGGACGGCCAGCGACTGAAGCAACGCCTCTGCGCTTGAATCGGTCACGAGAGCCCTGCATACGCAGACCGCGATGCGCTACGCCGTGATGTGTACAGTATCAGGCAAGCTCTTGGTCCATCAGGCCGCACAGTTGGTCTTCCACTGGAAGGGGCGAAGGCGTTTCACGACGCAGCCGCAGCAGTCCCTCCTAGGCATCATGTGGCAACAATCCTGCCAGCGCGCCTGCATACGAGGGCCGACGCAAGGCCGGAAGTCGCGCTTCAGTGACGAAGGCTTCAATGAGGTCCGCCAATTCGTCTTGCTGCGCAGGCGGAACGTCTTCGATATGCTGCAATGCCGCTTGCAATCGTCCAATCATCATCGGTCTCCTATCAAGGGATAGCGATGCTCTCATCTCGCCGACGCCTTACTGCACTATATCATTGCGCCATCCCTTGTGACGTCTCGCCATCAATTGGATCGGACAGACTCGGCCTGATCTACCCTACCGCTGTTTGTTCTGAGGCGGCATCGAGATCGAGAGGCAGCGGCTCGCTCTCGGTGAGGAGACTTGCGGCGCGACGGGAACGTGTGCTGCGGCGACGGCCGGTGGCAGTGATGATCTCGCTGGCGGGCGCCAGTGCGCCAAGTTCGCGTTTGGCATGTATGTCTGCGTAGCCGTCGTAGCCGTAGACAACGGTGTCTTGCGCATGTGCGGCGGCGTTCCGACGTGGGCAGCGCCTCGGTTCCCAGGTCCACCAGTACGGTACGGCAGCCAACCTGGTTGCCTGCCTCCACGTCGTCGAGGATGTCGCCGATCAGCCAGGAGTCGCCGAGGTCGAGGTTGAGATCTTGCGCGGCGCGCAGCAGCATCCCCACCTCCGGCTTGCGACAGTCACAACGCCGCCGCAGTTCTGGCACAATGCCGTCGGGATGATGCGGGCAATACTCGATTGCGTCGAGCGTCACGCCAATCGCCCGCAGTTGATCCAAGAGATAGTCGTGCAGGCTGCGCAGCGTCTCCTCGGTGAAGTAACCACGCGCCACACCTGATAACAAGTCCGGCTGACTCGTTGGCGTTGCATGCTGTGCTTTCCGCTCCCTGTGGGAGCGGCCCCAACGCCGCTGTCGTGTTCGCCGCGAAGTCCTAGAGCAAATATGCAAAAGGTTGAGCAGGCGGGCGACGCCTGCGGTTGCGCCGAACAGGAACGATTCACTGCCCGCCAGCCTCACCTTTCTGCGTTTTGCTCTAACGTCCGAGACGGACTTGTTATGACTGGTTGGTGACGACAATCAGCTTGAACCCCAACGATTGCAGTGCGCGCAGCCCCGGCCCGATGCCATCATAGAGCCGCAGATGCTCCGGACGCGAGGGATAGTGATAACGTTCGGTCAACGTGCCATCACGGTCAAGAAACACTGCCCGCTCCATGCGAAGTCTCCCCTACATGCCTCAATCACGACCTGCCAGTTCGCGCTCCACCAGATCACAGAGGATGTGCGTCACCAGCATGTGAATCTCCTGCACGATGGCCGTATCGGTCAGCGGCGCCTGCACACACAGGTCGGCAAGCTGCTGCAAGCGACTGGCTCGCTCACCCGTCACGGCGATCACGGCGATGCCACAGTCATGAGCCGCAGCCGCAGCCCGCACCAGATTCTCGGACTCGCCGCTCGTGGTAAAGGCCAGCAACACATCACCCGGCTGCCCAAGCCCGCGCACCTGCCGCGCAAAGACCTCGGCATAGCCGTAATCATTGGCGGCGGCGGTGAGGATCGCGTGTGGGAGGGCGTGCTACTGTGCGTCTGCACAAACGTCCTGGTTGTCTACCTGGGCGTAATTGCTCTGGAGGGTACGCAAGAACAGCGCGAGGCGCATCTGCACAGCGTCGTCAAAGCGGCGAGGGTCAAGGCCGGTCAGTGAGGCTACTTTATCGAGGCGGTAGGTAAGCGTGTTGCGGTGGATGATCAGGCGCTGGGCCGTGGTCGAGGGGCAGCAATCCTCGGCGAAGAAGACGCTGACGGTGTCGAGCAGTTCAGGGTCTTGATCGAGCGGACTGAGCAGATGGCGCGCAAGAGCGATCTTTGTCTGCTCTTCAGAGATGCCGATGAAGGCGGCGGCGCCAAGCCCATCGAGGCAGTGCAGCCGATTCGCCCCCTGAAAGTGACGCCCCAGCAGCACCGCTGCCCGCGCATCCTGATAGGACCGCGCCAGCCCACGCACACCGGGATGATAGCGCCCGATGCCAATGGTGATTGTCTGAGTGTATGGCGCGTTGCAGATGCGCCAGCAGCCCTTCGCCAGCGCGTTTGAGCGCCGTCAGATTTGCCCACGAGCCGCCCGGCTGATCGCGGAGTTTTTCATTCTTGTCTGTCTTGTCGCTGCCGTCAGATTGCCGGCTCCTGGCGCTGCTGGTATCATGCGCCCAAGCGCGCAGGTCTTTTGTGCCGCTGGCCTTGAGCAAGACGATCTCGCCGCCGCCGATATAGGCGCAGATATTGTCGTTGGGCAGGCGAAAGTAGTCAACGATGCTGGCAATGATCGCGTTGACGCGCCGCTGCAACCGCTCGTCAGCCATCGGCAGGTGGCGCCCTCGCCGCCACCTGCCGATGGCTGAAGGATGTAGTCAGTGGCGTCTATCAGCAACACTGCGCGTGTTTGCATCAGATCAATGCCCAGCATCTGCCCCTGGCGCAGCAGATCGGTTTCGCCTGCCCCCTGCTTGAAGAGCAGTTCGTAGATAAACCGCTCATTGATCTGGCGCCCATCGGGAACGGGGTTGCGATGCAGTTCTTCATTGACGATCAACTCGATCAGCGCCTGAGCGACATGCTGGGGCGTCGCTTCGTCGCGGCGCAACTTGGCCACTAGCGTGAAATCAGCGTCCTGCAAGCTAATCGCCGTCTGCACAACATTCGTGGCGGACTTCGAGCGAGCGCGCGCCTAACTCTGACCGACGAGGCGCGCTAAACTTGCCGCCACCACCTGCTCACGCGCATCCAGTACAGAGACCTGTGCGCGCAGCAGATGAGACGCCCGATCCACGACGGCCCGAAGGGGATGTTGAGCAGGCTAATCGTAGCGATGAGACGGCAACACAAGTGTTGGGCGGGCCGACGGTGGCGCCGCATCCACATGCGTATTCGTAGCGGACGGCGCATGTGGTGCAGACAGCGGGAGTATATGTTGCGCCGATTCGACGCCTTGGCAGAGGGATTCGTCTACCAACTCCATGCGTGATCCTTGCCGCAGTGTGCTGCACACCATCGCCTTCATATTGCGGCGCCGGTCCGCTGACTGCCTGGATGTGTAAGCAGAGCGGAGCACGTGGAACGACGCAACATCAAGATGTGTTCTATTAGAACTCAAGGCAACGGAGTTAGCAGAAACCATGCCAGCGCGCCTGGCGCCTGACATTGAAGGAGGTCAGGCGACACCACTGGGCGTGCGCTCCTGATGCTGCTCACCCTGGCGCTGCGATGCGCCTGGGCGGGAGCTATGAACGTCTCGCACTGGCGCCGCCGCAAGCAGCAATGACCCAGCGTTGGGCGTGGTTGTGGCATCGGTCGACGCAGCAGGTGGTGAGGCGCCGCCAGGCGCCGGTGCGGAGTGGTCCTGCGCGCCAGGCAGCGCAGGGAGCGCCAGCCCCACAGCGAGTGCGGCCAGCGCGGCGCCTGCGATGAAGGGCAGGCCGGCGCCGATCACGAAAAGCACACCTGCCAGCAGCGGCCCAAGCATGCGCCCCAGGCTTGAAAGACCCTGCGCCAACCCCAGCGTTGCGCCCTGCGCCTCGTCTGCGCTGGCAAAGGAGAGCAGCGTCGAGATGGTGGGTGTGACGGCGCCATCGCCGAGGCTCAACACACTCACGCCGATCAGCAGGATCACCAGATTCGCGCCGAAAGGCAGCAGCGCAAGCCCTACACCGAGCAGCATGAGGCCCGCCACCAGCAGGCTCCGCTCACCGAAGCGTTTGACCAACAGGCCGACCAGCCCACCCTGCATCACCACAACGATCACACCGATATAGGTGAAGAGATAGCCATTCTGCACGGCGCCCCAGCCAAGTTGCCGCTGCGTCAGCAGCGCAAAGACTGATTCCATGCCGGCAAAGGCCAGCGTATAGAGCAGGTTGATCGTCACCAGCCGCGCAATCGCCGGATTGCGCGCGAGGTTCCCCCAGCCTGCAACGAGCGTGAGTCGTTTCCGCATGGGTGCTGTGCTGGATGCAGCGCTGGATGTGGCAGCGCCTGCTGTTGCGCGCCGGCCACGAGTCTCCGGCAGGAAGCGCCAGACCAACAGGGCGTTGACCACTGCCAGCGCCGCCGCGACCCAGAAGGGAGCTGCCGTTCCCCAGGCGGAAAGCGCGCCCCCCAGTGCCGGGCCGACGACGAATCCGAAGCCGATAGCGGCTCCGATGGCGCCCATCGCTTTTGCGCGTCCTACACGCGATGTCACATCGGCGACTACCGCCTGCGCCGATCCCATATTCGAGGCGCCCAGTCCACCGACGAAACGCGCCACCAGCAGCAGCGGCAGTGTTCCCGCCAGCGCCGTCAGCGCGAAGCCCACCACCTCAATCAGCAGGGATGTGATGATGATCGGGCGGCGCCCATAGCGGTCGGAGAGGCCGCCCAGCACCGGCGTAAAGAGCAACTGCGCCAGCGCGTAGACGGTGATCAGCAACCCAATGGCGCGGGCGTCGGCGCCGAAATGCTCGGCCCAGAACGGCAGCAGGGGCAGAATCAGCCCAAAGCCGGTGAAATCTATGAAAATGGTGAGCGCCATGAGCGCGACAGGTGAGGTCAAGAGTCCACGCAGCGCGCCCTGGCGCTGGCTGCCCTTCTGCTGATGCTGCTGTCGGTTTTCCGCCGCTGCCTCTTGTGGTGAACTGGTGGTCATGCGAGTGTCTCCTGCTGGTATCTGGCTGGTATCTGGCTGGTATCTGGCTGGTATCTGGCTGGTATCTGGCTGGTATCTGGCTGGTATCTGGCTGGTATCTGGCTGGTATCTGGCTGGTATCTGGCTGGTATCTG
>JBDTAI010000163.1:0-8313 GCA_039924685.1 Ktedonobacterales bacterium | reverse complement strand
CCCTGGCCAACCGCCAGATACACCACCAGGCTGCCAGAGGTCGCCTTGTGGATCATCCCACTCGTCACCCCACCCGTCGTCAGCGCCGGAGCCAGTATGCAGGCCAGTTGCCCAATTGACATCCCAGGAGCCGGTTTCCCAGCCGCCGCCCCGCTGGTCGTCCCAGTCTCTATCGTCCAGGTCATCCCAGTCGCCCCGCCGTCGGGAACGGCGGCTACTGCCACGGTCGACGCTGCGGTCGTTGCGGGCGGCGTATTGCTCACCAGAGTCGTCGGGGTTGGGCGGCAGATCGAAGGGCACCGCTTCGTAGCGATCCCAAGCTTCGAGCTCGCGCGCATCGAAGTCTGACGCCTTCCACTCACCAGCGCGTGGCGAACGATCATCGCCTGCCGTGTCAGCAGCGGCGCCACTAGTTGCGCGGCGGATATTGGCGCCCAGGCGCTTCGCTTGCCCAGCCAGCGTGCGAATCGCCTCACGACCCTGGCGAGCGCCCGATCCACCTGCCGCACCAGCCGTACCAGCCGTACCAGCGGATTTGCCACCGCGCTGCGCTCTGGCGCGTGAGAGTAACCCACCCTCATTGCCAGCGGACTGCGCTGGCGCCTGCTGCGGAGTGGCGGAGCCTGCATCATTGGCAGCATCGTTGGCGCTATAGCGACTGAGCAATCCTCCCCCTCCGCCCTTGCCCGTGGCGGCGTTCGCGCCGTTCGTGCGTGTGGGTTGGGATGCGCGAGCAGGCGGCTGCGGAGTTCCGCCGCGTCCCTGACCGGCTGAACTTGCTGATTGCCTCGGACGCGAAGCCCGCTCTCGACGCTCATCCATGTTGTCTCATGCCCCCCACACCAACATCACGTATGGTCCACAACCACAAGCGCCTGTCAGGCGCCTCTTGTATAAACGCATGGCGCTTTGCTCTGGCGCCACCTGGGCAGTTTCACCACCTGAATAGTTACACAACAGGCGCCAGTGGGTGGCTCCGTGACATCCAGCCGACATCCAGCCGACATTCAGCCGACGAAACGAGCCTATCATGACGCCATCACAAGCGTCAAGTTCACTAGGAGGATTGCGGCGATCCAGCGCCATCTCCTCAGACGGTTCTCGGACGATTCTCGGACGATTCTCAGAGGATTCCCAGCCGAATCGCCCGTCCCATACATATATGCATACGCAAATGTCAATCGCTCAAGCATAAAGACGACCTGTGCGATGTCATCTGTTTTATACTGATGTATAGTGTGTTCGCGCCATGTGCGCTTTGCGGCACATCCAGTGGTGCATCCCAGTGACACTCGTGGCGCTCGCGCAACCATCTGGCTAGCGGGCCGCCGTGGGTGCGCGTCTTGTGGGAGGATAGGGCGTATGGCGACTGATCAAGTGGGCGTTCGCGCGCCAGCATACCCAGCGGCGGTGACGATCCAGGGGTCCGGCTGGCGTAGCCCGCTGGCGCATGATGGGCGTGTGCCGCTGGTCCGCCCCAGCGTCTCTATCGGGCGCATGGAGGACAACGACATCGTCCTCTCCGACCCGTTGGCTTCACGCCACCATGCCGTCATTCGCTGGACGCCGCAAGGCTACGAAGTCGAGGATGTCGGCTCGGTCAACGGCACCCTGGTGGATCGCTTGCCCATCCATCATCAGAGTGCGCTGGTCCCCGGCCAGAGGGTGCAGATCGGCGCCACCGAGATCACGTTGCAGCCACTGGCGCCGCAGTCGGGGGCTGCGCAAGCCGCCTCAGTCGCGGCGTATGGCGCGTCTGCCCAGGCTGGTCCAGCCGCCTATGCGCCCACGCTGGCGTCGCCGCCGGTCAACACTACGACAGCCTATCCTGGCGGCGTAGCGGCCCCCTATCCGTATCCCTATCCCCAACGTGCGGCCCAGGCAAATCCAGTAATCCGGCGGCTGCGGGCGTTTCTGCGCAAACGCTGGTGGAAGGTGTTCATGATTGGGTTGCTGGCTTACATCGTCGCCTTCCAGGTGCTAATCCACACCGATATCCTCAATATGGCGCCGCTGACACTGCTGCTGGCCAGCTCGCTCGTGCCGGTCACGTTTGTGATCTACTGCTGGGAACAGAACGCCTTCGCCGATATGCCCGCCTCGGTGGTCGGTCTCACCTTTCTTAGTGGCGCCGTGCTGGGGCTGACACTGGCAGGCATCCTGGAGCCGCTGCTCATTCCATCCGCAGCCAGCCAGGGACTCAACTTTTTCGGCGCGCTGATCGTGGGCATCTGCGAAGAGACCGCCAAAGTGATCGCCGTCCTCTGGTTCCTGCGCGACCGTCGGCTGCGCAGTGAACTGGATGGGTTAATCCTGGGCGCGGCATCAGGGATGGGGTTCGCCGCCTTCGAGACGGCAGGCTACGGCTTCCAGTCGTTTCTGCTGGGCTATACCAACGTCCTGCTGCACTCGCAGTCGCCCGATCCCTTTGGACAGGCGATAGGCGTTGGTCTGGCGCAGATGAACACGGCGCTGTTGCTGCGTATGGCGCTCGCCGTCTTTGGGCATGGCGTCTGGACGGCGATTCTCTGCGCCGCCATCTGGCGTGATCGCGGGCAAAAGACCTTCCGGCTGACGGGTGGCGTCATGCTGGCCTACGCTGTCGCCATCGGCCTGCACACCCTTTGGGATTCCGTGCCAAGCGCGGCGCTGACCTCGCTCCTGGGCCTACTCGGCCTGCTCATCATTCTCTTCTGGTATCTCGCTGTAGGTGTCACCGGCATCCTGATCCTGCGCTTCTTCATCTGGGAGTCTTTGGAACGCGCCAAGCTGGGCCGACTGGCGCCACCCCTCAAGCCGCTGCCGGTGGCGATGGCGCGGGCATTCGTCGGCTTCTTTGGTTTCCTGGGGGGTGGCCACAACCAGCCGCAACTGGCCTATGCGGCCTATGCGTGGGGAGCGCCAGCGCCCCAACAATCACCACCCCAACAACCACCATACGCTCCATCGCCTCAGCCGCAATCGCCTCAGCCGCAATCGCCACAAGACCCGCCTGCCATGCGCGTCGCTGGTCCGCAGATGCAGGCAGGCCCAACGCCAATGGCGCCCGCCGCTGCTGTGACGTGTCCCCACTGCGGATACTCGTCACCTCCTGGCGCGCAGCAATGCCTCCGTTGCGGCGCATCACTCGCCCCGCGCCCCTGAATCGCCTACTCCACCATATCTCGTCTCTATCGCCCCTCTCCTCGCAGGAGACGCCTGCGCGAGCGCAGCGAGAAGCGACCCAGCGGGAGCGGAGCGGGCGTAGCCCAATAGGGCACGGCCAAGCCAGAGGTCGCTCTAAAAACAAGAACAATCCCCTTCCCACGTGATGAGAAGGGGATATATGCGTGTCTTGCGTGAGACGATGTACTGCTGGGAGGCGCTACAGGCCAGGGAAGTGGCATGCGGCAACCTGGCCGGGGCGTTTCTCCGTAAGCTGGGGATAGACTTCGCGGCAGATCGCCTGGGCCTTCCAGCAGCGCGGGTGGAACGGACAGCCCGACGGCGGATTCACCGGGCTGGGTACGTCGCCCGTCAGAATGATACGCTTGCGCGTCTTTTCCAGTTCGGGATCGGGATAGGGGCTGGCCGAGAGCAGCGCAATGGTGTAGGGATGCTGTGGGTTCGCATAGACATCATCGCCTGAGCCAAGCTCGACGATATGCCCAAGATACATCACCGCCACGCGGTTGCTGATGTGCTTGATGGCCGAGAGGTTGTGCGCAATGAACAGATAGGTGAGGTTGAACTCACTTTGCAGATCGGCCAGCAGATTGAGCACCTGCGCCTGAATCGAGACATCCAGCGCCGAGATCGGCTCGTCGGCCACCATAAACTTGGGGTTGAGCGCCAGCGCGCGCGCGATGCCGACACGTTGCCGCTGGCCGCCGCTGAACTCATGCGCATAGCGGTTGAGGATGTTGGGACTCATACCCACCACATTCAACAGATAGCGGATGCGCTCATCAATCTGATCGCGCGAACCATAGCCGAAGTTTTCCAGCGGCTCGGCGATCACGTTGCCGATGGTGAAGCGGGGATCGAGCGAACTGAAGGGGTCCTGGAAGATCATCTGCAAATCTGCGCGCTTGCGCCGCAGTTGGCCGGCGCCCATCTTTGTCAGGTCTTCTCCCTCGAAATAGACCTCGCCAGCGGTCGGTTTGATCAACTGCAAGACGGCACGGCCCAGTGTGGACTTGCCACAGCCGCTCTCGCCCACCAGACCCAGCACCTCGCCACGTTTCACCTGAAGGTCAACGCCATCCACCGCCTTGACCGAGGCGACGGTGCGCCCGACGAGGCCGCCGCGAATGGGAAAATGGACTTTCAGCCCACGAATATCTATCAAGGTATCACTTTGTTCTGGCGCAACCACAAAGGGCCGCGGCATCGAAGTCGCCATGTCGCCATCACCTCGCTTTCATGGGCTAATAGGGATAGAAGCACGCCACCTTCTGGTTCGGCGCAACATTTTCGAGCAGAGGCCGTTCCTGACGGCAACGTGGCTGTGCCTTGCGGCAGCGTGGCGCGAAGGAACAGCCCGGCGGCAGGTTTACCAGGTTGGGTGGCTGCCCCCCGATGGCGGTGAGCTTGGTTCCACGGGGCGTATCGGGGCGCGGCACGGCGTTGAGCAGCGCCTGCGTGTAGGGATGGGCAGGCTGGGAGAAGAGGGTAGTGGTAGGCGCGGTCTCGACAATGCGCCCGGCATACATGACAGCCACACGCTCACAGGTGCCAGCCACCACACCCAGGTCGTGAGTGATCAGCAGCGTTGCCGTGCGGAACTCGGTCCCCAGCGCCTTCATCAGATCAAGCACCTGCGCCTGGATGGTCACATCAAGCGCAGTCGTCGGCTCGTCGGCGATAATCAACTGGGGGTTGCACGAGAGCGCGATGGCGATCATCACGCGCTGGCGCATGCCGCCACTGAACTCGTGCGGATAGTGGCCCAGGCGGCGCTTCGCTTCGGGGATGCGCACGCGCTCCATCATCTCCAGCGCGCGTGCGGTGGCGGCTCTATCGTCCAGATTGAGGTGCGCTTTGGCTGCCTCGGCGATCTGGAATCCCACGGTATACACGGGATTGAGCGAGGTCATGGGGTCCTGGAAGATCATGGCGATCTTCCCCCCGCGCAGATTGTGGAGTTCCTCTTCATCCATGTTGATGATGTCGTCGCCCCGGAAGAGAATCTTGCCGCCGACGATCTTGCCTGGCTTGTCAACCAGCCGCATGATCGAGAGTGAGGTGACACTTTTGCCACAGCCGCTCTCGCCTACCAGCCCTAGTGTTTCACTCTCGTTAAGCGAGAGCGACACATCCTCGACGGATTTGACGATGCCGCCACGGGTGAAGAAATGGGTTTGCAGGTGCTGCACATCGAGCAGTTTGTCACCTGCGCTCGTCCCTACGTATGCCTCTGCCATTCTTGCCTCTATGTTGTGATGGTGGTGATGATGTCATGGTTGACCGAACACTTCGGGACCGCTGGAAACGCCAAAGGTTGAGAGAGCCGGAGAAAGGCCGACAATCCAGGGCGCTGCTGAATGCTCTGCTGTAGCGCATCAGCGATTCAGAAGGCGCCCTGGCGACGCAATGCCTAGTCTTTGGTGCGTGGGTTAAAGGCATCCTGTACGCCGTCACCGACGAAGGAAAGGCACAATACCAGCAACGCCAGCGCCAGTGTCGGCCACAACACCTCGGTGACATTGGTGTACACCTTGGCGGCGCCAGCCGAAATCATCAGGCCCAAGCTGGAACCGGGGTCCTGCACACCAAGACCAAGCAGCGAGAGCGTGGCCTCGGCGGTGATGATACCCACCAGATCGAGTGTCGCCGCCGTCACGACGATGTTGAAGAGGTTGGGCGTGATGTGCTTCAGGATAATCCCGAAGCTTGGTGTGCCGGTAGCGCGCGCGGCCTCGATAAACTGCTGCTCCTTGAGTTGCAGCGTCTGGCCGCGTACATAGCGCGCCATCTGCGGCCAGACGGTGATGGCGATAGCCAGACTGACGAGGATCAGACGACCATTCGGACCGAGCACGTTGATCGCCCTATCACCCAGTGTCGCCGCCGCCAGAATAGCGAAGAGCAGCGAGGGGAAGGCGAACATCAGGTCCGTGAAGCGGGCCAGGAAGGTGTCAATGATACCGCCATAGTACCCGGCAAGGGTGCCGATCAAAATGCCCAGGCCGATGTCGAAGATGACGACCAGCAGGCCGACGCCAATCGAGACGGTGAGGCCAGCCATCAGGCGCGCCAGATTATCGCGCCCGACACCGTCAGTTCCCAGCGGATAATTGGCAGTACTCGTCAAGTCGGTCAGCGCCTGTTCCTGGTGAGCATACTGGTGATAGATCTCGGGCCCATAGGTGGCGTTGCCCAGCGGCCCGGCGTTTTGTAGCGACGGCCCGACGTGCAGGTAAATCAATGGGCCGACGTACCCGGTCACGACCAGCAGCAGCACAATGGCGACCGAGAGCATCGCGCGCCTGTCCCGACCGAGACGACGCAACGACGCCTGGATCGGTGAGAGCGACTGCCCCTCCGTCACGGTTTCATGTCCACCAAGCGACTGCTGATCAAGTTCGCGCTGTGTCATGACCGATGGCGTGTCGGCGAACGGTCCCAGGTCTTTTACCGCCTCCGCCGTTGGCGGCAGCGATGGAATGGCGCCGACATCGTTGAGTTGTTCCCAGCGCTCTGGCTGTGCTGGGGTCTGCTGGTATCCCTCGTCAATCTTCATGAGTATGCCTCTCTTCTTGGGCGTATACACGGTTCACTGTATACGTGCGACGACCTGCATTACCCTATCGCTTAGTTTCCGGACTTCACACGCGGGTCAGCGAAGCCATAGGCCACGTCCGTCACCAGATTCATGAAGACGACCGCCAGCGCCAGCAGCATCACGGTGCCTTCTACCACTGGGAAGTCATGCGATGTAATAGCAATCAGCCCCTCCTCACCGATGCCCGGAATATTCATGAGCGATTCGATGATGAAGAGGCCCGTGACAACATACGCCAGCGCCGGACCAATGGCGGTGAGCAACGGAATCAGCGCATTGCGGAAGGCATGGCGGAAGATGACGAGCCGCTCGGAGATGCCTTTGGCGCGCGCCGTTCGCACATAGTCTTGTCGCAACACCTCGACCATGCTCGAGCGTGTCAGGCGCAAGTAGTATGCGAAGCTGCCAATGGCGAGAATGACGATGGGAGCCAGTTCGGTGTCCCAGGTTCCCCAGCCAGAAGTCGCCAGTGAGGGGATTTGATGATTGACCAGTGTGACCATCGCAATGTCATAGAAGGGGATGATCACGAAGAAGGGAAGCGCATAGAAGACTAGCCCGACAGACTGCGCAGTGCTATCGAAGCGTGTGCCAGAGCGGACCGCCGCCATGACGCCTAACGGCACGCCGAGGAGCAGGGAGAGGATCGTTCCCATCACACCCAACTGCATCGAGGCCGGCAGATAGAGCGAGAGAATCTGCCAGACTGACTTGCTCTCATCAACCCAGGAATAGCCGAGGTTGAAGTGCAGCAGCAAATTGAGGTAGCGCAGATACTGCCCCCACCAGGGCAGGTCAAGGCCATAGAAATGCCGCAAGGATGACGCCGCCGCCACATTGGGATGCTGGCCGAGCTGCGAGGTGACGATGTTGCCGGGGGCGAAATACCCCAGGATAAACGTGATGAACGTTACTCCAAGCAACACGAATACCAGACCGGCAAGGCGGCGAATGACAAAACTCGGTCCGAGCCGAGAGCCGGTAAAGACCAGGAAACCCACAATCACCAGCAAGATGATTAACGCGGGCAGGTTGTCGACAAGCGTACTCATCTGGGCGCCTCCACTCTCACGTACTATCGCTGATCCACATCCAGCCGGTTTCCTCTCGCGGTTTCCTCTCGCCGGAATCCGAACCACACAGGACCATCTGGATACGCTGAACCATCGCTAGAAACGGGCCATCAAACAGGCCATCATCGCCTACTGGAACACAGCCACAGTGCGTCAACACACGCACGGCCAACTGTATCCCGTTCTTTGATATGACTGATGATGATATGCCCGTTTTTCATCATCTTGTTTCACCGCGCTTCATCTGTCTCTACTGCGTAGTCGATCTGTCGCCCGCCAGAGAAGCACGTTCGGATGAAGCGTGCCTAGCATGTTGCGTCATCGCCGCATCATCACGCATATGTGGCGCCAGCGATAGGCGCCAGCGGGTATGGCAGGGGACGCGCCAACTTTGCCGGTAGTATAACACGTCCTATAGACGAGCGAAAAGCCCTGCTTTTATGGCAAGTGCGTACAGGCGACGCGCCCATCGGG
>JBDTAI010000162.1:0-4555 GCA_039924685.1 Ktedonobacterales bacterium | reverse complement strand
GGCTGGAGGTCGGCGCCGACGACTACCTGACCAAGCCGTTCAGCTTCGAGGAGTTGCTGGCGCGGGTGCGGGCGCTATTGCGGCGGCGCAAACGCGAAGTGGCGGCGGGCGGGTCGGGCGGGCGCACGTTGCAGGTGGCCGACATCACACTGGATGAGGCGGCGCGCGAGGTGATGCGCAATGGGCGCATCGTCGAACTGACCGCCACCGAATACAATCTGCTGCACCTCTTCATGACCCATCCACGCCAGGTGCTTGATCGCCAGACGATTCTCAATCGCGTCTGGGGCTACGACTTCATGGGCGAGACGAATATCATCGAGGTCTATGTGCGCTATCTCCGCGAGAAGCTCGAAGACGATCCCAGCGCGCCGAAGCTGATCCAGACGGTGCGCAGCGTCGGCTATGTGCTGAAGGGCTGAGGGGGGCGCCAATGTTCATGAGCAATCATCCCCCCAGCGATCCTTCGCACTTGCCCGCCAACCAGCCGCCTGCATACGTGCCTGCTGCGGGACAAAGCGATCTGCCCACGGTCTCCCATGCGCCTGCCGCGCCGCCCCAACATACTCCCACTGCGAACGGCGATCCATCTATTCGACAAGGCAGGCAGCGACTCCCCGCCACGCAAGCGACCACAACACCTCGGCGATGGTATAGCCGACTGGCGCCGCGTTCACTGCGCTGGCGGCTGATCCTGATCTATGCGCTGCTCTTCGCGGTGCTGATCGCGGCGCTGAGTATCACGCTCAATTCGCTGATCAGCCGCACGCTCTATCGCACCGACTTTCAGGTGTTCCAGGGTGAGGCGCAGGCAGCCGTCGCCAACGGCCATACGCGCTTCAACACGCTGGTGCTGGGGCGCGCGGCGGACTGCTCCGATGCGGTCAGCTACCAGCAGGCATTCCAGATAGCGATTTCCGCTCCCCTTTCGACTCACCCTGGGGTGGAGGGTGTCTATCTGCTCGATAGCGCCGGCATGGTGCTGGCCCCCGACAACACATCCAATAACACGACAGCGGCCATTGGCGCGCAAGCGCCCTATGTCAGTCGCCTGCAACTGGCGGCGTTGCGCAATCGCGCCTTCACACGTCCGCGCCCAGCCAAGACGGGAGAGGCGCTGGCGACCACTTCCTATCTCTCTACTGACATGGTTGGGCATACTATCGGCGTCGAGCTGATCGCCGAAAACTACTACCTCTCCTCGCGCTGCGTCAGCGCCACCGCGACGGCTGAAGGGTTTATCGAGGTGGTGACGACCTTTCCGCGCGCACAGTTGACGGTGAACGCGCTCAAACTGCTGATCGCGCTGATCGGCGTTGGCGTCTTTGCGCTGGGTGTGGTGATCGGCGCTCCGTTGACGGCGCGGGCGCTACGGCCACTCTCGCGGGTATCGCTGGCGGCGCGGCGGGTGGCGGCGGGCGATCTGACCCAGCGCGTGAGATTACCGCATACCGACGACGAGATTGGCGAACTGGCGCGAACCTTTGATGAGATGGTGGCGCGCATTCAGGAGGCGTTCGCCGTTCGGCAGGCGTCGGAGGAGCGCATGCGCCAGTTCATCGCCGACGCCAGCCACGAGCTGCGCACGCCGCTGACCTCGATTCGCGGCTATACCGATGTGCTGTTGCGCGGCGCGAAGGATGATCCGGAGACGACTGAGCAAGTGTTGCTGGCGACCCGCCGCGAGGCCGAACGCATGACACGCCTGGTCAACGATCTGCTAACGCTGGCGCGGCTCGATACCGGGCGCCTGCTCGATGTGCAGCCGGTGGACCTGATCTCGCTGGTGGGCGAGGCGGTGGATCAGGCGCGCATTCTGGCGGGGCAACGCGAGGTGGCGCTACGCACGGATGGGCGCGGGCGGCTGATGCTCGCCTGTGACGCCGACCGCATCAAGCAGGTGTTGCTGGCGCTGCTGGACAATGCGCTGAAGTATGGCAGGCAATCGCCCGAAGGCTGGGTGCGCGTCTATGTCGAGCGGGCGGAGCGTGGCGCGCTCATTACCATTGCAGATAATGGCCAGGGCATCGCGCCCGAAGACGTGCCGCATATCTTCGAGCGATTCTATCGCGCAGCGCGCGCCGCCAACTGGCGACGCATGACCGGCGCGCAGGTGGCGGCTCACCCCGAGGCGCCCGCTGTGATCGATCCCCGCACAAGTGGGGTGGATTCCGACGCCGGCGATGGCTCACAACGGGTGGATGGCTCCGGCCTGGGGCTTTCGATAGCGAAGGCGATTGTGGAGGCGCATGGCGGCTCCATCACTGTGCAGAGCCGTCCAGGCGCTGGCACAACCTTCACTCTCGCGCTACCATATCAACCGCCCACCAATCGCCCACGGCTGACGCAGGTGTAGAGGACGCCCCTACAACGGTGGCAGGCGCATTTCGTGGGCCATCACCAATGCGCCTGCCCCACACGCGTCCCGCGAGGGACTTCAGGCGCGGCTTGAGCCACCCGCCGGGCCACGCCACACTGCCCGCCAACCGCCAGAAACCTTCGATGCTACCTGTCAGTACACTACGCAGGGCGCGTGGCGGCGTCGGCCACATTCTCAACAGGGTCATAGGTGATGGTCTGGGGCGCAGGCAGGGCTTCACCACGCTCCTGAGCATCCTCGATCAGCATCTCGATCACTTCCTGCCCATTGTGCGCCGCCTCCTCATAGGGCGCCCCATGCGTGACGGCGACGCTATTGAGCAGCCGCGACGACCATTCGGGCAGCGTGATGAGGTAGGCTCCATCCCGCTCGCTCCACGCAATGTGCATCGAGTAGTGGAGTAGTGGAGTGGCGCAGTCGCGCTATTTGTATCGTTCATCGCTACTGCCCTCCTAAGCTAGACCCTCTGGCTCCTCTCCCCCGCGCGGGGGAGAGGTTGGGGGAGAGGTCCGCGCCAACCGTGTTACTTCTTCTCATCCGGTCTGATGCTCAGGTGCAGGTCGCGCAGTTGCTCGTCGCTGACAGGTGAGGGGGCGCGCATCAGCGCATCCTGACCGGTCTGCATCTTGGGGAAGGCCGTCACATCGCGGATCGTCTCGCCGTCGGCCAGCAGCATCACCAGGCGATCAATGCCCAGCGCGATGCCACCATGCGGCGGCGCGCCATACTCGAAGGCTTCGAGCATATGGCCAAACTGCTCGGCGATCTGCTCATCCGAGAGGCCCAGCAACTGGAAGATGTGGCGCTGCAACTCCGCCACGTTGATGCGGATGCTGCCGCCGCCGATCTCGTAGCCGTTGCAGATGATGTCGTACTGCCGCGCAATCACCTTCAGTGGATCGCGTTCCAGCAACTCCTCCTGTCCCGGCTGCATGCCAGAGAACGGGTTGTGTGTCGCGTGATACCGCAGGTTGCCGTTCTCCTCGATCACCTCCAGCAGCGGGAAGTCCACCACCCAGCAGAGCGCCATCACATCGGGATCGATCAGCTTCAGTTGCTCGCCCATCCGCACCCGCAGCCGCCAGAGCACATCGTTGCAGACCTTCTCGCTATCGGCCACGAAGAGCACGAGGTCGCCGGTGGTCGCGCCCATATGCGCCGTCACCTGCGCCAGCTCCGCCTCGCTCAGAAACTTCGTCAGCGGCGAGCGTGGACCTTCCGGCGTCAGCGCCAGCGTCACCAGCCCCTTCGCACCCAGGCTCCTGGCAAACTCGGTCAGCGTGTCCAGTTCCTTGCGGGTGGCGCCCGCCAGCCCCGGCACGCGCAGACCCTTGACCCTGCCGCCATTCGCCAGCGCATCGTGAAAGACCTTGAACGAGCCAAGCCGCGCCAGATCACCAAGCTCCACCAGCGGCAGCTCGAAGCGCAGATCGGGGTGGTCTATGCCATACTTCTCCATGCACTCGGCGAAGGTCAGATGTGGGAAAGGAACCTGCTGGATGCGCTTGTCGGTCGTCTTCTGGATCAGTTGGATCAGCATCTGCTCGATCAGCCCCATCACATCGTGCTCAGCCACGAACGACATCTCCAGGTCGAGCTGCGTAAACTCTGGCTGGCGGTCGGCGCGCAGGTCCTCATCGCGGAAACAGCGCGCGATCTGGAAGTAGCGGTCAATCCCCGCCACCATCAGCAACTGCTTGAACTGTTGCGGCGCCTGGGGCAGCGCGTAGAACTCGCCGGGATAGAGACGGCTCGGCACCAGATAGTCGCGGGCGCCCTCCGGCGTGCTCTTGGTCAGGATCGGCGTCTCGACCTCCAGAAAGCCACGTTCGTCCATGTAGTCGCGGATGAACTTGACGGCGCGATGGCGCAACTCGATGTTCTTGCGCATGCTGTCGCGCCGGATGTCCAGATAGCGGTAACGCAGCCGCAGCGCCTCATCCGCCGAAACGTGATCGGCAATGGGGAAGGGCGTCGTCTTGGCCTCGTTCAGCACCGTGATCGTGCGCGCCTCGACCTCGATCTCGCCCGTCGCCAGATTGGGGTTCTCCTTGCCCGACAGGCGACGCACGACTAGCCCCTCCACGCGCAGCACATATTCCAGCCGCACATCACTGGCGAGAGCATGCGCGGCGGCGGATTCGGCGCTGCGTTCGGGGTCCACCACCACCTGTG
>JBDTAI010000161.1:0-3562 GCA_039924685.1 Ktedonobacterales bacterium | reverse complement strand
GCTGGTTGAAAGTGATCTGATTCTGCCTGACAACTGGATGATGAACGGTGTCGAATATATTCGTCGTGGCTGGCCCTGTGTTGTCGGCGCGGTAAAGAGTCACCACAATGATCTGTTCTCTCTGTATGAGACCACACAGACCAGCCATCACGGCTCCATAGCGTCGGGCGAGGAGCGCGTAGCCGATATAGAGCGTGTCGGCGCGCAGGCATATAAACTGCCGATCACCTCAAATGTGTTCCTCTCTCGAGACGCGCTGTACCAAATCCAGTTTCCCGACCCCGACTTCGACGAAGGGTATGAGAACTATCAGTGGCACTGGGAACTGGCGCGGGCGAACATTGCCGTCCTCAGCGCGCCCGCCGTCAGCGCCATACAGCGCCGCCGTGCCAGCTTCAGACAGAAGATCGAGGCCTATCACGCCTCTGGCCGGGGCTGTGCAGATTTTGTGGCAAAGTATCCGCAGGCGCCATTCTCACGGCGGCGACTGCGCCAGTTGGCCGAGACGCTCCTCGTGACGCTGGGCCTTGCAAGCGCCGTTGCAGCAGGCGTTCTGTTTCCCGATTGGCCGACGATGCTTGCGACGACACTGGCGCATCCCCTTGCTTCACAGTTACCGGCGCACTCCGGTCGGCTCCTGAGCGCCGGTATCATCGTCGCGTGTGTTGTCGCCTTGCTCGGCATGGGAATCGTCAGCGCGTGGCGCATGCGGCAGGCGCGCGGCATCCTGTTCCCATTCATCAAAGCCGTCCTCGGCGGGGCGTTTTCCCTCGGATTGGCGCGTGGGCTTATCAACCGGCCCCGCCATCTGCAGAAAGACCAGACGGCACGCGTCCGCTTCTCCGTGGTGCACACGCTGCGCCAGTCTATTTCGGCGCCACCGGGCGCTTCCATTGTCAGCGCATGGAGCGCGACTGGCCTGCACCACACCACCAACCTTCCTCCCAGCGTGCGTGAATCCCTTGCGCCTGCCTGGCCATCGGTCAGCATCGTCATGCCTGTCAAGCGTAGCCAGGCGACCATCAAGGCGACTATCGAGTCGCTGCTGAAGCAGGACTACAAGGGCAAGATCGAGATTCTCCTCGTTGGGGATGTGGACGATCCTACCTGGGAGCCAATTCAGCAGCATATCGCTAGCGGGCGCGTTTCGATCATCGAGACCACGATCAACACCGCAAACCGCGATGCCAATGCCAAGCGCCGCATGGGGCTGCACGCTGCTGAAGGTGAACTGCTGGCGCTGACGGACAGCGACATGGTGCTGCCGCGCGACTGGGTCTCGACTGGCATCAACTACATCCTCAAAGGCTGGCCATGCGTGGCTGGCCCGATGCGTGGCGCACGTGGCGACTTCTGGGATACCTATGCTGATCTCGTGGATATGGGCAGCAAGACGCCGCGTTTTAGAACTGGCGTCATCGTGGATAAGGAGCGGTTTGGCCAACCGTACCATAAGCCACCGATCACGGCGAATGTCTTCTTCACCCGCGACGTGCTGGCGAAGGCCGGCGACTTCGATCCCAACTTCACCCATTCCTACGAAGATTACTCCTGGTTCTGGGCGGTCTGTCGCGCCGGTCTGCCTATCTTCTGCACGCCGGAGTTGATAGCCGACCACTACCACCGACAGGGATGGCGACAACTGATCCGGCAATATACGCGCGCAGGCAGAGGGTGCGGCGACTTCGTGCTGAAGTATCCCGACAGCCCGCTCTCGCGGGGGCGGCTGATGCAACTCACTGCCGTCTGGGTGTCGCTCACACTCGTCCTCGGCATGATCGCGACGGGCCTGGCAGGCGCCGTCTGGCCCGCCTTGCTGAGGGGCACGTGGCTGGCATCGCTGTCGTCGCATACGCCCGTTCACCTTTCGCCTGGGTTGCTCCTCGCTGGTGGGGCAGTGATGCTATGCGGGCTTGGCCTGCTGGGGCTAGGCGTGCGGAATGCGTCTATGGTGCGGCGCCCCATCGCGGTGATCTACCCCTTCATCACGCTGGTGTTCGCCATCGCCTTCTCAGTTGGCCTGACGGATATTCTATTTGGAGCGGTACGGCGCTGGATCGCTGCTCATACCGCAGCGCTGGCGACGGCAGGAACGCTTGGCGGTATTTTGAGTCTCGGCGCCGGTCTGCGTCTGTGGAGCATCGCCACCCGACCCGGCACAGAGTGGGATGAGCCAGTCTATACCAACGTCGCCTGGAACCTCGCGCGCCTGGGATTCCCGATGCTCAAGCCCGAAGTGGGCCACACACCGGCGCCCTATTTCTCGCAGCCGCCCTTCTACCTCTGGCTGCTCGCCATCTGGTACTGGATCGTTGGGGCCACCAGCGCGAATATCATCACACCGGCCCGCCAGCTTTCGGCGCTCATGTCGGTGGCGATGCTGCTGTTCCTCTTCATGCTGCTGCGACGCAGGCAGAGCGCGTGGGCGCTGCTGCCAACGCTGCTCGTCGCAGTTGATGGATGGGTCGTCTATGCCAACCGCATTAGCTGGATTGACAACACCGCGATCCCGATTGGCATCGCCGGATTGTGGGCCTATGATCGCGCGCTGAAGCAGGAGCAGAAGCGCCCGTTCATCATCGCCGGGCTGCTGCTGGCGAGCGCCGCGCTCTTCAAGTATCTGGCAATCTACTTCTGCGCCGCCGTGATCATCAACTGGCTGCTCACACGGCAGCGCACACGCGGCAGCATGTTGCTTGTGGCGACAGTCCTGCTCGCGGTCTTCATGTACCTGGTCTTTGGGGTTCTGTGGGGCTTCGCGTTCATTCACAGCCACGGCAATCCATTTGTCACGCAGCATATCCATCAGGTGCTACGCTCCACCAACAAGGTAACTTCCCGTGGCAATATCATCAGTCCCCAGCAGATCATCGCGGCGCTGGTGAATGAATACAAGGTCTTTACGCTCACGGTCGGCTTATGCGCTATCTCAGGCGCGCTGCTGATCGCCGATGGTGTGCGCTGCGTCCTGCGGCGCAACCTTGAACTGCTGCGGCGGCACAGCCTCGAAGCCAGTTGGGCGCTCGCCGCCTTTGTGGTCTTCGGCGTGGTGCAGATCAAGTTCATCAACTACTTCGCCTACGTCATCATCCCCTTGCTGGTCTATCTCGGCGTGCGTGTAATTGATGTCGTGAAGCCCTGGTTCGTCAACAAGGCGGCGACGCGCCAAAAGCTGCACACGACAGTGGTACGCGCCGGATTGGTGGCGCTGCTGGTGGCGGTGGTGGGTCTCAATCTCAGCAGCTTCAGCCAGCGCGTCGTGAGCCGCACCGACAACACGTTCGTCAGTGTGCAGCACTACGCCGCCGTCCACATCCCAGCGCACGAACAAGTGCTGACGGAGCAGCCGATTGGTACGATGATCCAGCAGCCCTATTGCCAGCTTATCAACATCGCCAACTGCCTCCATCCCAGGTGGATCATCCTGTTCGTGAGCCTGACGGAGCGACCACCAGATGATCCTCAGCTTGAGTATCTGCTCGCGCATTCCAAGTTGCGGGCGGTGTACCGGGGATTCAAGGAAACAATCTACATCTACCAGATTCAGCTGCCGCGTGAAAAG
>JBDTAI010000160.1:0-14881 GCA_039924685.1 Ktedonobacterales bacterium | reverse complement strand
GACGGCAGGCGCCACCGACATCGCCGACGGCGCCGTTGCCCGCGCCACTCACCGCCAGACGCGCCTGGGCGCCTATCTGGACGCCGAGGCCGACCTGAGTTTCTGGCTGGCGCTGGCGTTGACGCTGGCGGCGCGGCGGCGTCTGCCTCGCTGGCTGGTAGCGTTGCTGGTTGGGCGCTTTCTCGCGCCCTTCGCGGTGGCGCTGGCGAGCTACTTTGGCTGGGTACGCCGCCTGCCCATCGGCTCCACAGTCACAGGCAAGGCAACGGGGATCGCGCAGACAGCAGTGATCGGCGTCGCTGTGCTACCAACGCCCGCCCGCCGCAAGCTCGCCCCTGCGCTGCCCTGGCTCTATGCGCTCACCGCGGGGCTGCTGCTGGCCGCGCCGCTCGCCCAGTTCGTCAAGCTGGCGCGTAATTCGAAATGAGGCGCTAGTTACACACCCACCTGTTCACGCGCTGGCGTCTTGGCGTCCTTTGCAGGTTGCGCTGTGTGCTGCTGTGTGGGAACTGGGGCGGTCCAGCCGACGACGACAGCGGCCCAGGTGAGACCGGCGCCGAATGCCACCATGCCCAGGTGCGCGCCGGGATAGACGCGGCCCTGGTCAATCGCATCGCACAGCGCAATGGGGATCGCCGCCGCTGAGGTGTTGCCATAGTGCTCGATGTTGATGAAGACTTTTTCCGGCGGCAGTTCGAGCCGCTTCGAGGCCGACTCGATGATGCGCAGGTTGGCCTGGTGGGGGATGAACAAGTCCATATCATGCGCCGTCATGCCTGCGTTGGCCAGCGCCTCCAGCATCGCCGTTCCCATGATGCGTGTAGCGAACTTGAAGACCTCGCCGCCCTGCATCCTGACGTAGTTGCGCCCCTCACGGATGCTCTCTTCGGTCAGCGGCTCCTTCGAGCCACCGGCGGGGATGTAGAGCAGTTCGGGATTGGCTCCGTCGCTGCCGATGGTGAACCCCAGCAGACCGCCCGGCTCGTCGCTGGCGCTCAAGACCACTGCTCCCGCGCCATCACCGAAGAGTACACAGGTGGCTCGGTCGTTATAGTCCACCACTTTCGAGAGCACTTCGACGCCAATGATCAGCGCATGTTTGGCGGAGCCGTTGGCGATGAACTGATGCGCTGTGGAGAGGCCATAGAGGAAGCCGGAACACGCCGCCTGCAAATCGAACGCGCCGCATGTAGCGCCGACCGCGTGCTGCACCAGGTTGGCTGTTGAGGGGAACGGGTAGTCGCCACAGACGGTCGCCACGATGATCAGATCGAGGTCGGCGCCGGTGATGCCTGCGCGCTCAAGCGCCTGGCGCGCCGCCGCGATGGAGAGGGTGGAGGCCGTCTCGCCTTCTGAGACCACATGGCGCGATTTGATGCCTGTGCGGCTCGTAATCCACTCATCGGAGGTGTCTACCATGCGCTCGAAGTCGGCGTTGGTCAGCACCCGTTCTGGCACATACATGCCCCAGCCTGTGATTGCGCTGTAGCGACTCATCGGCCCTCCTGATCTGTTGGTTCAGTCTGTGTGTAGCCAGCCCTTCGACGCCGCCCGAATGATGCGCATACAATACCCTGGAGAATGCGGTTCTGCGAGAGGCCACAACGCCTCTGGATGATACCTGAAACCCATCGGCAAACCTATCGGCGTGCGTCCGCCGTTGAGCACGTTGGGATTACGAAGAAAAGGCGCATTATGTCATGGGCTGTACTGGCATTGTAGCATAGTCTGTCATGTTGCGCGCAGGAAATATGTTATCTGGCTACACCCTGCTGGCTACACTGTGCTGGCCACGCTGGCGTATACTTCTTCCCATACGATGCGCTATCCGCCTATTCCGCCTATTCCCGTCAAGGTCAGGAGCCGCCCATATGCCGAACACCCCTGCTACACCATCCACACCGGACACGCCCCAGACCCAGCAGTCCGCCATTGTGTTGCTCTCCGGCGGACTCGACTCCTCGACGACACTGGCAATTGCCGCATCCGAGGACTACGCGCTCTATGCGATCTCGTTCCGCTACGGTCAGCGCCATGCCCGTGAACTGCAAGCCGCTCAGGCGCTCGCCCGCCACTATGGCGTTCGCGACCACAAGATCGTGGATATTGATCTGCGCCTCTTTGGTGGTAGTGCCCTCACCAGCGACGAGATCGCCGTGCCGCATGGCCGCAGCGAGGCCGAGATCGGCGCTGGTATCCCCGTCACCTATGTTCCCGCACGCAACCTGATCTTCCTCTCACTCGCCACCGCCTACGCCGAGGTGGTCGGCGCCGATGACATCTTCCTGGGCATCAATGTGCAGGACAGCAGCGGCTATCCCGATTGCCGCCCGGAGTTCCTTGATGCCTTCGCGCGCACGGCCACTATCGCCACCAAAGCGGGAACCGAGGATCGCCGCACGCTGCACTACCACGCGCCACTGATTGAGATGTCGAAGGCCGACATCGTGCGCGAGGGAACGCGGCTGGGCGTCCCGTGGGAGCAGACGTGGAGCTGCTATGAAGGCGGCAAACGCGCCTGTGGAACTTGCGATAGCTGCCAGTTGCGTCTCAAGGGTTTCGCCGAGGCGGGCATGCGCGATCCACTGCCATATGAGGAATGAGAGGATACCGGCGATTGCCAGAACTGCCGCTTCGGCGCATGGCTTGCGGAATGGAAGGGAAGAAGTACGCCAGCCGATAGCCAAGCTGGTACCCAAAGGAGGCGACAATGGCGACGATTCGCGTGGGGACGGCAAGCTGGACGGACCACGAGCCGTTCTATCCGCCGGAATACAACAAGGCGAGCATGAAGTCACAGCGCATCAGCTACTATGCGCGCTTCTTCTCGCTGGTGGAGGTGGATTCGACCTTCTATCACCTGCAACCGACACGCAACTTCGAGATGTGGGCCGAGCGCACGCCCGACGACTTCGTCTTTGACGTGAAGGCGTATGGTGAACTGACGTGGCATCACCGCGACGACGCTGGGCAGGCGATCACACCGCACGCCGACACCTTCACCGCCTTCAGTGAGATGGTCCAGCCGTTGCGCGCGGCGAACAAACTGGGCGCGATCCTCTTCCAGTTCCCGCCCTGGTTCACCTATGACGAAGACCGGCTCGATTACTTCACCACGGTCCGCGAGGCGCTGCCCAATGATACGATAGCCGTCGAGTTTCGCCATCGCTCCTGGCTGGAAGGCGCGCATCTGGCAGAGACGAAAGCTGCACTGAGTGATCAGCGGCTGGCCTATTGCGCGGTGGATGAGCCGCAGATCGGTTCAGGCTCGGCGCCGCCGGTCGCCTTTGTGACGGACCCCAGCTTCTCGATGGTGAGGTTCCACGGGCGCAATCGCAAGATGTGGTACAGCAAACACACCACCAGCAGCCGCGACAGATTCGACTATCTCTATACCCGCGATGAATTGACGCCCTGGGTCGAGCGCATTCAGGGCATCGCGGCGCAGTTGACCGGCAGCCAGGTACACGTCGTCATGAACAACAACGCCAGCAACTATGGCATCGTCAACGCGCTGGATATGCAGGCGCTGCTCGGCCAATCCGTCGGCCTGGGAACGCCGCTGCCGGAGGATGTGCAGGCGACGATCCGCGAGCGCGATGGCGACACTGCTGATGATGCTGGCGAGGATAGCGCCGATGCTGACGCTCCCGGCGTTCCATCGGATGAGGCGCCGACGCTGTGGAAATAGCGGGCGGCTGAAGCCGCGCCTCCAGTCCCCTGGCGGGACGCGAAGCCTCCAGCCGCAGCTTCAGCCGCTGGCGCCAATCTGCCGCTGGCCCGCCCGCACTCATCCCAGATGGCTGCGGTGATAGAGCAGATAGAGCATGAGCGCCTGCTGATAGTCTTCGACACTGGCCGCGCTGCCCGCCGTCACGCGATCAGTCAGCGCAAAGATGCCCTCGGCGATACGCAGGTCCGCCTCATCCACGAAGCCTGAGCGACGTAGCGCATCGAGCACACTGGCCGGGTCGCCGCCGCGATTGGGAACACCGTAGCTAAACGCCGCACGGCGGATGTAGGCTTCGAGCTGGTAGCGCAGTTGCCAGAAGATCAGCTTGTCGCTGCGCGGGTTATTCGAGGGGGCACCCTGGTTGGCCTGTGGTGTTGGGTGTGGCGCCTGCCCGGCGTCGCGCATGGCTGGGCGCTGCGGCTGCGATGGCTGATACGGCGGCTGTCCGAATGGTCCCGACTGGCCCTGCGGCGGAGGTGGCGGCGCCGTAAAGACCAGCGGTGGCGGCGTGGGATCAGGCTGCATGTCGCTCAGGTAGTCGCTATAGAGTTGGTAGAGTTCCGCTGGCACATCGCGCGCACCCGACGCACCGCCTTGCTGATGATTTCCTGTTGCAGGGTGGAACGTCGCCAGCGGTCCCGTCGGCTGATCGGCGATGGGTGTCGCATCACGCAAAGCGCCTGATTGCGCACCCGTCCCCAGCGCCTCGAACGGCGAACGGCCACCGGCGGCAAGGTTGGCCCGCGCGAAGTCTTGCGCCGAGACAGGAACAGTGAGGTCGCCGGTTGGCTGGCCCGCCCAACTCTCGCCCCAGCGGGCGCCAGGGCGTTGCGCCGGTGTGGCGGGCCCGCGTTGTGGTGACTGCGACGACAGCGATGCTCCGGCAGGTCCACTGGCAGACCCTGATTCCGCCTCGGTCCGCAACAGAATCGCTTCGAGGATGCGGGTGTTATGTGCGCGTTCTTCCGGCGGCGTCCGTGACTGCTGATCGCTGCCCACCGCCCACGAGGGGGCCGCGCGCCGGACGCCGAATCCCTGGGCGGAGCCATTGAGATGCGCTTGCAGATGGCGTTGTGTCTCGGCGGCAACTCTGGCGGCGTGGGCGCGCAGTCCCGGCAATAGCCGCTTGTGACGTGGGCGCGCAAACGCCTCGTTGACCTCGAGATAGCGCAGCAGCAGCCGCTCGACGAAACGCCGCAGCTCCGGCGCATTGACATCGCACTGCATGAGGGGATCGAAGTTGAAGGAATTGAGGAACAGCGCGATCTCGTCGCGCTTGGCGCGGTCCACTGGGCGCGCAGCGAGCCGGTTGGCGCGGAAATCGAAGAACGGCGGATAGGCGAAGCCCACCGCGATCACCTCGCCCAACTCCGCCCGCAGCCGTTCGAGTTGGCGCTGCTCCAGTGTCCGCACACTCACCGCCATCGCCGTGTTGATCCTCCCTATGCGCCAGCCATTCACCAGCCACTCGCCATTCCGCGATGCGCTGTGCGCAAGCCCCAGCCGCAGTCTACCACGCCACGCGCTGTCCGCAAAGCATGATAGTCCACACTGCCAACTGGCGCTTCTTGTCTGGAACGCGGTTTTGTGCGAAACTGGCGACGGCAGAGTATGACGGAATCAGGAAGCAGTGAGACAAGAGGGTTCTTTCCTGTGGCGCAGCACCCACTTCCGGACGAAGCTGATCAGGCGTTTGACGGCGCCAGTGACGCATCCAGTGACCCTTTCAGCGTCAGCGAGTTTACCCGCTGGGCCGCCTATGCCGAACAATTGGCGCAGGAAGGCGTGCGGCGGGAGCTAGCAGCGGACCTGACGGCTGGCAGATCAATTTACTATGGGGAATGAGGAACTGATAAGGTCTTTCAGATAGTACCGGATGGACGTGTATTGTGAGATGCGTGTTCGCAAGGACGGTTCGACAGCGACCATTCGGCAGATTGTGGAAGTAGGTAGGTAGGTAGTATGCGGATCACGATTGACTATACCTCGGCAATTGCGCAGGGCGCAGGCATTGGGCGCTATACCCGCAGCCTGGTCGCGGCGCTGGCGCGGGTGGATGCCACTGACCGCTATACACTCTTCTCTGTCGAGCGGCCCACGCCCGAACGCGGCTTCCCCGTCGCGCCGAATATGCGCCCGCTGGTGCGGCCCATTGGCAATCGCTATATGACGATTCTCTGGCACCGCGCGCATGTGCCGCTGCCGGTGGAGACGCTGGCCGGTCGCGCCGATGTTTTTCATGCGCCTGACTTCAGCCTGCCACCAACGCTGGGCGCCCGCCGCGTCGTCACCATTCACGATCTCGCCTTTATGATCCACCCTGAATGCTCTGTGCCAACGCTGGTGACATACCTCAACAAGGTCGTGCCGCGCGCTGTGCGGTCGGCGCATCACATCATCGCCGTTTCGCAGCGCACCGCCGACGATCTGGTGGAGCGGCTGCATGTTCCACGCGAAAAGATCTCAGTGATCTACCTCGGCGTTGATCCCTCGCTGAGGCGCGTGGAAGACCCCGCCCGACTGGCTGAGATCGAGGCGCGCTTTGGGTTGCGTCATCCCTTTGTGCTGGCCGTCAGCACCATCGAGCCGCGCAAGAACTACGAACGGCTGATCGAGGCGTTTGCCATTGCCCAGCAACACCCGGATGGCCCGCGCCAACTGGTGATCGCCGGACGCAAGGGCTGGCTGTATGAGGGTGTCTTTGCCGCCGTCGAACGGCTGGGACTGGGTGAGCAGGTGCGCTTCCTCGATTACGTCGCCGACGCCGACCTGCCTGCGCTCTACACGGCGGCGGATGCGCTGGCAGCGCCCTCGCTCTATGAGGGCTTCGGCATTCCGGTAGTCGAGGCGTTTGCTTGTGGCACGCCTGTCGTATGCAGCACCGGCGGTTCGCTGCCAGAGATCGCGGGCGACGCCGCGCTGCTGGTGGCGCCAGATGATACACGCGGACTTGCCAATGCGCTGGTAGGGCTGGTGAGCGACGAGGGTACGCGCGCGACGCTGCGAAATCGCGGCTATGCGCGGCTGGGTCTCTTCGACTGGGATACCGCTGCCCGCGCCCATGTGCAGGTCTATCATCAGGTCGCCAAACACTGATGCCGCGCTGATCTCATCTGCAGATCATCTGCTGCTGGGGGAGCGGCGCTTTCATACTTGCCTTCATACTTGCCTTCATACTTGCCTTTTGCCATCGGGACCGTTCAACTTGCGATGCTACGCCTGTGTGTCATACGCTATAGGCTGATCCCGTTGTGTGTCGGGCGTCTTGTCGTATGGTGAGGATCAGCGAACCTATGCTTCCTGCGTCTTCGTCTCCACAATCCCAGCCGCAGCCCCAGCCGCAACGCGCCGGTCGCTCTGGCTACGCGGAGCGGGCCGGTTCCTCCGGTGGCTCACCTCCTCCCGCCTTGCCCATCGCCTCAGTTGACGCATCGGCTGGCGCTTCCACTGCTGCGCCCACACTCCCGGCGCCAACGCCTGCCGCGCTCAACGCGATCTATGCTGAGGCGCTCGATGGCGCGCTCTCACTGGTCCGCGCAGACGGCGGCGAACTCTTCACCCTCGACTCAACCGGGCAGGCAATGGTCTCGCGCATCCGTTACACACGCCCGCGCATTGCCTCTCCTCTCAACTCCACGTTCGGCTCTGCCCTCGGACCACTTGGCGCGCCATCACGTCCGTCGCAACCCATGCGGCCAACCACCGGCGCATCTTCCGGGCGTAGTGTCCCCGGCCAGCCAGCGCCGCGCTCACAACCGGCATACCCGCTCGCTGGTCGCTCGATTCCCAGCCCTATTCCCAATGAGGCTGACGACATCGAGGCGCAGTCTACCCAGGTGCTGGCCGCCTCCGCGCTTGCCCGCGCCTACCAGCCTGGCGAGGGGCTGGTGGGGTACACATGGCATCGCGCCGAACCTGCGCTGATGTCTGGCGAGCAGGTACGTCAACTGCCGCGTGGCAATGCGCCGCCCGATTTCGACGCGCCCTGGCATCTGGCGCTCCCGATCTACCGACCCAGCACGCTCACCTCGTTGCACCCTCAAACCGAGGTGATCGGCATTCTCACCGTCTACAACCGCGACCCGCTCTGGTCCTTCGCCACGCGGGATATCGAGCTGCTGGCGCTGCATGCCGACCGCGTGGCGCGCGCGCTGCAACTGAGCGCGGTGGAGCAGAAATTTGCCAGCAAGGCAGAGATGCTGGATGCGCTGCGCGAGTTGGGTCACACCTTCAAGACACCGCAGGACTTCTATCGGCATGTGCGCGAGATTGTCGGGCGGCTGCTCGATGCGCCATCGTTCGCCGTTGTGCGCTACTATCCACAGCATGACCCACAACACGATGAAGCGGCCTATGAATACGCCGAATTGGGCCATACGGTGGTTGCACCGCGCCGCCTGTCAGCGAATCAGCTACCCGCGTGGTGGCGTGTGGCACAGGGAGGACAGACACTCTGCATCAGCACGGCCGCCGACCGCGCCGCTAACCCTGAATATCTGACGCTGGGCTGGGTGGAGGATCAGCGCGCACAATCACTGCTGGCCGCGCCGATGATCGTTGGATCGCAACTTGTCGGCGCGCTGGTGGTTGCCAGCCCGCGTTCCAATGCGTATACGCCTGATCTGGCGGCAGCTTTTGAGTCTATTGCGATGGCGGTGGCAATGGCGGTGGAGAATGCGCGACTGTCGGAAGAAACCCAACACGCGACGCATCAGGCGCGCGAGCAACGCCAACTCTTCTCAGCCTATAGCAACGCCGCCATGACCCTCAACGCCTCGCTGGATGTGGACGCTACGCTGCAATCACTGGCCGAGCAAGCCTCACTCTTCACCGCCGCCCGGGTATGCGGCGTGTTTCTCTTGAACGAGGACCAGGATACGCTGGTCGGCGCAGCGTCGTATCCCAGGTCCGACGAACTGCCGGCGCCAATCGTTGGGGCGCGCATTCCGCTCAGTTGGGACTTGCTGCGCTATGCCCTTAACAGCCAGACCTATGTGGTACTGAAAGATCTCGACGACGAGTGGCGCGACAACACCGGTCAGGGCCACTTCCTCGCCCAGCATGCTATACGTTCGTTCCTGGCGCTGCCTGTCGCCGACGCCGGGCAGCAGGGTCAGCAGCAACTACTCGGCGCGCTACTTGTCTTCACGCCCAACCAACATCGCCTCTTTTCACCTGATGAAATTGGCCCGCTTCAAGGGCTGGCGGGACAGGCCGCCATCGCCATCGCCAACGCCCGCCTCTACCAGCGGCTTGAGCATGCCTTCGAGCAGCAGAAAGAACTCGACCGCCTCAAAGACGAGTTCATCCTGACGGTGTCGCATGAGTTCCGCACGCCGCTGACCGCCATCGAGGGCTATGTGACGCTGATTGATCGCCACGGCCAGAAGCTCGACCAGGCGAAGCTCTCGCAGTTCGCCAGCGAGATTCATCAGGCGACGAAGCAGCTTGCGGGCATGATCAGCACGCTCGCCGACGCCAACCGCATGAGTGACCACCCGCTGCAACTGACACTGCGCCCGGTGAATCTACGCGCCGCTGCCGAGAAAGCCGTCGCTACGCAAGCCGAGGAGCTACGCAAGCGCATCGAGATCAAGATCGCCCCCGATCACTGGGCGCTGGCCGATGAGGAGCGCCTGCCACTGGTGTTCTCGAACCTGATCACCAACGCCGTCAAGTACGCGCCGGAGGGCTTCCCCTATGTGATCAGCGCGCAGACCGAAGCGCGCGCGGCGCTGGCGGCCAGCGGCAGGCCGCATGCGATGGGCGGGCAGGCGCCGGATCGCTGGCTGGCGGTCGGCGTGCAGGATCGCGGGCCGGGCATCTCGTCGGACGATCAGGCCAAACTCTTCCAGAAGTTCGTCCGGCTGACACAGTCGCTGACCACCTCGGTGCGGGGCACGGGGCTGGGTCTGTGGATTTGCCGCCAATACCTCGATGCGATGGGCGGCGACATCTGGGTGGAGAGTGAACTGGCGCGCGGCGCAACGTTCCGCTTCTCGTTGCCCCAGGCGCCTGCGCATCCATGAGCGAGTCAGCGCATGGCCGCCGGTTGCCCATCTATTGCCCCATCTTGCGCTCAGACGCCACAATCGCCTTTTTCTCGCCCGTCGTTGTGCGCGCAGATGGCGTATAATGCCTCGGGTATCTGGCATCTCACTGGCATCTCACTGGCATCTCGCTGGGCGCCAAAGCGGCCAGAGATGCGCTGGAGTGGCATCAGTGAAACGGCGCAAGTCGCCGATTTTGCCCCCATGTCCCCTATACACTAGGGCAAAGGCACAGTACAATACGCACACAACGCACACAACGCATACCCCGCACACCCAAGCGCCAACCTTTCGGAGAAGACTGAGCAAGCGAAGACCGTAGCAGAGACGATGAGGCGTATGAGACCATTCAAGGCGCCGGACGTGCGCGGCGCGTCCCATTCGCTGTAGAGGCGTATACTGGCGTATACTGCGGCAAGAGAGGGAGAAGCATGGCACAGTCGACGGTACTGATCGTGGACGACGATCCCGCAATTCGCAAAATGCTGGTGGAGATGCTTTCGCTGGAGGGCTTTCCGACGGAGACAGCCACCAACGGGCAAGAGGCGCTGGATATGCTGGCGCAGAGCGGCCCGCGTGTGATTCTGCTCGATCTGTTGATGCCTGTCGTGGATGGGCGTGAGGTGATGGCTGCGCTTCAGGGCGAGCCGCAAAAACGCGCCCTGCACAAAATCATCTTTGTCTCGGCGGTAGACAGACTCGAAACGGCGCGCGACCTCAATCCCGATGGTCTGCTCGCCAAACCCTTCACCCTCGATGCGCTCCTCACCGTGCTGGAGCCAGTGACCGCCAAAGTCTAGTGCTATTCATCATGCGCATCCAGTCATAGATAGTCCACAGTAGCCCCACATCTCATCACAGCATGTCCCTCCCCACACAGGGGAGGGACGCCTTTTCAGGCTGCCTGATACCCCATTCACCGCCGATCTAGCGCTGTGGCTTCAGCCGAGACTCCAGCCAGGTCAGCAACTCTGCCGTATAGAGTGGACTGATCGTGTCAATCTCGCGGCCCCCATGAAGGGTGGGGTGGTGGCTGGCGCCGGGGAGTCGCACTATTGTTAGATCTTCGTTGTTTCCCATTGCCACCGCCTGGCGCCATGTCGCGATGCTCTCGTCCACTGGTGTCCATTCATCATCTTCACCGTAAAAGAGCAGGACTGGACAGTGTACCCCAGCGAAGATGGGCAGCGGATCGAAGTCCATATCTTCCCATGCGCCAGGCGCAGGCAGTTCAGCCGGAACCCATGCCAGCGGAAACCACGGTTGTTGGGCCGCATGGTCAACCACCGCTTGGGCAGACGCTCGTTCCAGTTGCCCTCGCAGATAGTCTTCCCAGGTGATACGCAACTGGGCAAGTTCTTCCTGCGCCTCCACTCCATAGCCCGCGCGACCTAGCTGCTCGGCGGTTCCGTAGCGCATCTGCCGCGCCGGACTGACGCCTGTGGACGCCACGAGCGTGAGGAAGGCGACTTCTGGCGAGATGCTGGCGGCCAGCGGAGCCGCCCACGCCCCCTGGCTGAATCCCCACAGCCCCAGCGGCGCGTTCCCCACGCCCGGCTGCTGGCGCAAAATGCGCAAGGCAGCCAGCGCATCGTTCGCCTGGAGTTCCAGTGGCACGTCGCCTCTTTCAGGCTGCGCGCGCCGGTCGAAGCGCAGGACGGCGATACCACGTTGCGGCAAGATGTCCGCAAGCTGGCGGAAAAGAAACTGGTCGCGGGAGGGATCATCGGCAGGGTGCAGTGGGACCAGTCCGCCGCGGGTTGGGGCGGATGCTGGCAGAGAGAGTGTGGCCGGTAACGACACGCCCTCGCTCACTAAAGAGAGCGCGATCTCGTTACTGTTCATGCGCCTCACGATTCCCTTCTGCATGATGAGTGATTGACATCGCTGTCGTCAATGCCACTATACAACCGTGAACATATGCGCGTTGCTCTGTCTCAGCCCAGATACGCTATACTCCCTGAAGGAGCGTTTTCATGTCAGACAGGCGTTCCTACTCGGACGAGGGAGAAGAGCATATGCTGCCTACACCTGACGGCATCACCACGAAGCCAAGTGGTTACGCTGTTGATGAGACGATAGCGCGCCTGGAAGCGGCGATCAAGGCGCATAGCCTCACGCTCTTTGCGCGCATCAACCACCAGCAGGCGGCGGCGGAGGTTGGACTTTCCATGCAACCCGCGCAGGTGTTGATCTTTGGCAGCCCGCGCGCCGGAACGCCGCTGATGGTGGCCGCGCCGCTGAGCGCGCTCGACTTGCCACTGAAGGCGCTGGTGTGGCAGGATGGCGACGACACCGTATGGGTGAGCTACACCGACCCCGCCTACCTTGCCCAACGCTATGCGCTCCCCGATGAGCTTGCCCGGAACATCGCCGGCATCACTCAACTGATCGCTGGCGCACTCAGTTGAGTTGGGGCTTGTAGCAGTTGACGTATACCCTGATTTGGGCTTTTGTGATACGATACCAACCATGCATGGTCGGGGCGAAACCGCACATGCAAGGGGATGCGTTTGTTTGCCGAGTACATTCAGGAGGCGCTGCGTCGCGCTGTCTACGACATGCTGAGTGATGGAACATTCTACGGGAGTATTCCGGCTTTCAGTGTGTTGGGCCTAACGCGCCTGCCCTTGAAGCGGGCCGCGAAGAATTAGCTGACGTGCTTGAAGGATGGGCGCTGCTTCGAGTCGCCGATCACTATGACCTGCCCGAAGTTGACGGCCAGAACTGGTAGTGAAGGTGAACGCCTGAAGCAGGGATCAGCCGCCAGACGTGGGATAGTCTCTCACTCAATCACCACCTAGAGGAGTAGCCGCCATGTCAGCGTCCACACCCATTCCCGCGCCACTGCCTGAACAGCATGCCGCCGAGGTTCACATGCTGTTCGCTGGCTATGCGGGTGGCAAAGGGGTCGCATCCACTGTCGTCTATGTGCGCGATGGCGCGACACAGATCATCGTGGACCCCGGCATGGTTCCGCAGCGCGCGGCGATCCTCAGCCCGCTGGCGCAGCTTGGCGTGACGCCGGAGGCGATCACCGACGTGATCTTCTCGCACCATCACCCTGACCATACACTCAACGCTGCGCTCTTCCCCAATGCGCGCTTCCACGACGTTTGGGCGATCTATCAGGGCGACCAGTGGACCAGCCGACCCGCCGAGGGGTTCGCCGTCAGCCCATCGGTGCGGCTGATCGAGACGCCGGGCCACACGCCGCAAGACATCACTACGCTGATCGGCGCGCCGGATGGCATTGTCGCCTGCACGCACCTCTGGTGGATGGCAAGTGGTCCGGATGAAGACCCACGCGCCACCGACATGACGGCGCTACGCCACAATCGCGCCCGTGTGCTGGCTATCCCCGGCCTGCATCTGATCATCCCCGGCCACGGTGAGCCGTTCGCGCCTTCTCCGACAACGCCACGCTAGCATGGTGGGTTGTGGTGACACAACTGAAGGAATCACCGTGCTCTGACTATGTCATGGCGCGCAGAGCAGCATGTGACGGCTGACGTTTGGCGCCGTTGTCTGTTTTCACTCTTGCGCTCCACCCACCCGCCAACTATCATGTTTCATGAGTGTCTGACAGCATATAGCCATGTATCGCTGCCCGCTCACCATATGAGAGGCGCCTTTCTATGACCACGCCAAAGCCTGCCCCTTCCACTCGGACACCGGGCAATGCCAGACTGCTCGCCAGCATCCATACGACGCTCTACCGGCTGACGGGTGGATTGCTCGGCAGCAGCACTGGCGCGATCCAGTTCCTGCTGCTGACGACGACAGGACGCAAGACCGGCAAGCCGCGCACACAGCCGCTAGGCTACTTCCATGCAAGCGAACTGCTGTATGTGGTCGCCTCAAACTGGGGCAGCGACAAGGCGCCCGCGTGGTACCTCAACATCCTTGCAAACCCTACCGTGCGCGTGCAGATCAAGCGGCGCATCTACTCTGCCCAGGCGCGACCGGCCACGCCAGAGGAACGGGCGAACATCTGGCCGCAACTCGTCGCCCATGCGCCACGCTACGCCACCTATCAAGCTGGGACTACCCGTGAAATCCCCATCGTGCTGTTGCGGGAAGAGGGATGACTATCAGGGGAGGCTGGCAACCGCTTCGATCTCAAGCAGGAACTCCTCGCGGGCAAGGCCACGCACCTCGATGAGTGTGCTGGCGGGCGGCGCATCCGTATTGATATAGCGGTCGCGCACCTCGCGTAGAATTGGCAACTGCGTTCGGTCGAGCAGATAGATGTTCAGCTTCACCACATGGCGGAATTCGGCTCCAACCACCGCCAGCGCCGTTTTGAGGTTCTCAAAGACCTGTTGGGCCTGCGCGCGAAAATCGCCAGCGCCGACAAGGGCGCCTGACGCATCGAGGGCGATCTGACCGGCGAGATAGACTGTCTGCCCGCCCGTCACCTTCACGATCTGCGAGAATCCCGGCAGGGTCGGCAATGTCTCTGGGGAGAGAAACTGAATATGCTCAGGCGGCGTCATGGGTAGCGTCCTTTCATCTGGCCTCTTGCTTCAATGGGCAGTTTGCTGTGTTCATTGTGTTTCAGGAGATACGGCGTGCAGGCAGCGGTGGAACGTCGGGACCACGCGGAGCCGCAAGTCGCAAGCGGTAATGCCAGTAGGCCCAGGAGCGCGGTGAGAATTGCCCTGCTTCGGCGTGACGCACTACCGCGCGCAACGCCTCATCGGGCGTCGTCCACTAGATATAGCGCGCTGCCAACTGCTTCAGCAGCGCACATTGTTCAGTGGATAGGTCATGGTTCACATGCCCCATTGTATCCCATGAGACACTGCGCTGGCTTATGCTTTGAGGCTGGCCTGATACGTCCACGCGCCCTTGAGGTCGCAGGTGTAGAGCGCAAAGCCAGGGGGCGCCGTGTTGTCGCCGTTCGCATCAAAGGCGATGGCGCCGGAGAGGCCCGTATACTTCGATGCAGCCACCGCCGCCAACACTGCTGCGCGGGTGGGCGCCTTGCCTGTCGCGATCACGGATTTGATGGCGGCGATCTCGACCGTCGCGGCGTCGTAGGCCAGCGCGCTCAGGGGCAATGGCGCCGCGTTATATGCCGATTGATAGGCTG